>CAJJMF010000055.1 GCA_905192805.1 uncultured Sutterella sp.
ACTTCAATTTAGATTCCCGAATCCTTTCCGCGATTAGTCGTATGGGCTATACGACCCCGACTCCTATCCAAGAGCAGGCGATTCCCGTTGTGCTCCAGGGCGGGGATGTCATGGGAGCTGCACAAACCGGCACGGGTAAAACGGCGGGGTTTGGTTTACCGCTCATCGAGCGTTTGCTGCCGCGTGCGAATACCTCTATGTCGCCGGCACGTCATCCTGTACGGGCCTTGATCCTGACTCCGACTCGCGAATTAGCCGATCAGGTCTCTGAAAACTTAGCCAAGTACGCAGCGGATACTCCGTTGCGCGTCGGTGTGGTCTATGGCGGGGTAGACATGAAGCCGCAAACAGAAATGTTGCGTGCTGGGGTCGAGATCTTGACAGCCACCCCCGGTCGTTTGCTGGATCATGTGACTCAGCGCTCGATCAATTTATCCAATGTGGAAATGGTGGTACTCGATGAGGCGGATCGTATGCTCGACATGGGCTTTTTGCCTGATATCAGCCGAATCCTTGAGTTGCTCCCCAAAAATCGTCAGAGTTTACTGTTTTCGGCAACGTTTTCCGAAGACATTACCAAATTAGCGAAGAGCTTCTTAACGCGCGATCCGACCATTATTGAAGTGGCGACGAGTAATCAAACGGCCGAAACGGTTGAGCAGCGAGTGTATCGCGTGCTTGACCGAGAAAAGGTGGATGTGCTGATCGACATTCTCAAGCGCGGTGGCACCGACGGGAACCCCATTGAGCAAGTGTTGGTATTTGTGAACGCCAAAATTACTTGCCGACGCTTATCACGTACCTTAGAGCGCGTGGGCATCAACAGTGACGCCATTCATGGGGATAAAACGCAGGAAGAACGTCAGGCCGCACTGGATGGGTTTAAGTCGGGGGCGATTCATGTGTTGGTGGCCACCGATGTGGCTGCCCGTGGTCTGGATATCAAAGAGTTACCCTACGTCATTAACTTTGACGTTCCCTTTAATGCGGAAGACTATGTGCACCGTATTGGACGTACAGGTCGCGCGGGAGCGCATGGGTTAGCGGTGATGCTCATGACCGCGGATGACAAGAAGTTGGTGGACGCGGTGGAGACGCTCACGCATCAGAAATTTGATGTGCAAGAATTGCGTCCTTTGTCACGTCACTCCCGTATGCGTCATCGTAATGATGACAACGAAGAACGTCAGGATACGCCCGAAGAGGAACGCTATGCACGTGAGCGTGCGCGTGCGTATGTGGCACCAGGGCAACGCCATCGCGACCCGATTTTCGATAATCCCTATCGTGAGTCCCGTAGTAGCACCACGACGATGCGCAAAGAAGAGCCGTTGAAGATGTACGAGCCCGACCGCAAGTCTCGTCAGGCAGCTGCCCTTTTAGGAGGGATTAAGTTCCCGCCCAAGTGGACACCACCCGTGGAAGCGATTGGGGTAGTGACCCATGATTTGTTACCGGCACCGCAAGATAGCAAAAGCGAATCCTAACGGTCGTTTGGGTGTACTGAAATCGCACTAAATCGAGTGAACTAAGGAATTTATCCATCACAAAAAAAGGGGAATTTAGCAACTTGCAATCTCCCCCAATCCTCGGTAAACTTATTTCTAGGCATGAAGAAGTGGACGTCATAGTCCCCGCCAACCTACCGAAAACCCGGCAAGGTGGAGGCTCCCGCGGGGAGCCATGTGGTCTTAAAGAGACAATCCAATAGGTTATTGAATGAACCTCTCGGTGGCATTGTCTCGAGAGGTTTTATTTTTTTGTGGTGTAGGAAGTCTTCGGGCTTCCGCAGGGCGGATTTGAATCCAGATTGCCGTGCCCTGAGAATAACGGCTAAAAGGAGTTAACTATGTCAAATCGTTTGACGATCAAAGGTCAGGTCACTATTCCTAAAGAAATTCGTGATCTGTTGGGGTTACAAGAAGGGAATTCGAGTGTCGAATTCTCCGTGAGTGCCGATGGCAGTGTGACGGTTCGTAAGGCCAATGAAACGGTGAAATCGTCGCGTCCTCGTAACACGGTCTCTCCGATCGCTTCGCGTGGGGTTCCTCCGCGTCGCGCCCATGGAGGCGTGTTAGCACTCTTAGCAGGAGGTCTCTAAGGGAGGAGGTGTTCAAACCGAAAAGGATTCGGCACTGGACACCTAGGACATAGAGTCGACAATGCGAGGAATGAGCAGTGTGCTTGTTCCTCGTATTCTTTTATGGGGCCGCTCCATAGACCTGACACCATTCGCTCTGGAGCATTCGATACTGCCAATGGGCCAAACCCGTTGAGGATCAGAAAAGCGATGGGGGAGGTGAGAGCAGAGGGGAACGATGTGCTGAGGAGATGGTGGCGTCCCTAAGGGGATTTGAACCCCTGTTCGCAGCGTGAGGGGCTGCTGTCCTAGGCCTCTAGACGATGGGGACGTCATAGAGATGAACACCATTATACGCCTGCTCCAGAAGCCTGATTAGGGAATCCCTAAAAAAGGGGAGCGCCCTATAAAGTGGGCCTCCCCTTTGGAATGCGATGAGTCGCTTGACGTTTTAGGCTAACGCACGATCAATGCGCGCCAAAACTTCATCTTTGCCAATGAGGCAAAGCGTGATGTCAATTTGTGGCGTACGGTCCGTAGCACAGACCACCACACGTAACGGGTTCGCTAAGACCTTCATCGGAATGTCACGTTCTTGCATCACGGCCTGAATCACGCCATAAACATTTTCCGGCGTCATGTCAGTGACAGCACGCAGTTTGTCGGCAAAGAGCGCAAGGGCTTCTTTACCCCCGTCAGCTAACACTTGAGTCGCTTCATCGGCGTTCACTTGCGGTTCGACATAGAAAAAGAGGGCGGAGTCCGCTAACTTTTCTAAGGTACTGGCGCGGGACTTCAACAGACCGCACACGGCCACGAGATCAGGACCGCCTTCCACTTTGCCACCACGCGCTTCGATACGGGGTTTCACCAATTCGGCTAAGCGGGCATCATCGGCTTCTTTCATGTACTGCTGGTTGAGCCATTCCAACTTTTTCCAGTCGATACGCGCAGCGGCACGCGAACAGTCGGCTAAGTCAAAAATTTCGGCCAACTCGTCACGGCTGAATTTTTCCATGTTCCCGTGACCCCAGCCTAAGCGAGCTAAGTAGTTAAAGATGGCTTCCGGCAAATAGCCCTGACGTTCGTATTCCATCACCGACACCGTGCCATGACGCTTGGAAAGCTTCTGACCGTCTTGCCCGTTAATCAACGGTAAGTGTGCAAAGACCGGTACTTCAGCCCCTAAGGCGCGGTAGATGTTAATCTGGCGCGGTGTGTTGTTGATATGGTCAGCGCCACGGATCACGTGGCTCACTTCCATGTCCCAGTCGTCAATGACCACAGCGAAGTTGTAGGTAGGAATGCCGTCACGCATGATGATCAAGTCATCGAGTTCGCTATTGCTCACCGTGATGGGGCCATAAACGGCGTCATCCCAGGTGACCGCCCCTTCATCGGGGTTACGGAAACGCACCACAGGTTTAACCCCTTCCGGGATCGCTTTGCCAACAGCATTTTCAGGACGCCAACGACCGTCATAGCGGGGTTTGAGTCCTAAACGCTTCTGTTCTTCGCGCATTTCGTCTAATTCTTCCGGTGTGGCGTAGCAGTAATAGGCCGTACCGTCCTTCAACATCTGATCAACGACTTCTTGGTAACGCGCCAAGCGGTCCATTTGGTAAATCGGACCTTCGTCGTAATCGAGGTTGAGCCATTTCATCCCGTCGAGAATCACCTGCACGGCCTCCTTGGTGGAGCGCTTTTGGTCAGTATCCTCGATACGGAGCAAGAATTTTCCACCAAAATGACGAGCAACCGCCCAGCAATAGATGGCTGTGCGTGCTGTGCCCAAGTGCATCATGCCTGTGGGGCTCGGAGCAATACGGGTACGAATGGTTTTCATGACGTTCAATTGAAGTCTCGCTGCGTTGAGCGCAGTGAGTACTTATTCTCCTAAAAGCAATTGCAAAAAAATAGGGTGAGGTTTGGGGACGACAGAGCGAGGTCAAACGGATCACCCGATGAGAAAACGAGGGCTTGATACGGCAAGCGCCATGCGTCAAGCCTAGGCTGAAACATTTTAGCGCGATCAATCTCACTTATGGGGCGATTGGGTCAACTCCACGTGAAATAGGTCCATAGGGAAAATACGAGGAGGAGGATCCCTTCAGCCAGCATAATGGGTTTGAGTGTTCGGAGAAAATCCGCTTTGAAATAGTCGATAGAAATCGTCAAACACACATGAGTCGGTGTCCACATTTGGCCAGCGACCCCAAAGATCATGGCAATGCCAGCTAACTCGAGGGAACCTGGGGCTAACTGGGCGACCAAAGGCATCACCATGGCAACGTGGGCTTGACTCATCCCCGTGAGGGTTCCGATCATGAGGCTGATGAGGGCAATGATGATGGGCACGGGCAGGGTCGAGTGCTCGAACGATTGGGTGATCGCATTCAGAACGCCCGAGACGCTCAGGAGTTGAATAAAAGTGAGAATGCATGCGACATTACCCAATAGCTTCACATCGAACGCTTTTTTGAGGGTGTGAGGAATCGATACTGGACGTCCTACAGCCCATAAGACGGGGAAAAGGCAGAGCGTTACAAGTCCCATGGAGAGCGCAGCCGACAGTCCGAAGATCAGCATCAACACGACATTGAACACAATCGGTGCAATGGCGAGGGCAATGTTAAAGAGCCCCGTTTTACGTTCGTCCGGGCTTAGCTCATGATCACGGGGTTTATCCGTAAAGTGTAAGGTGCGGATCATGACTACCCAACCCGCTACAAACGACAAAACCGTTACCCAAGCCAGATGTGCAATAAAGTCACCGATTTGAATATGCGCAATGGAGCATCCTAATAGGAGCCCTGGCACAATCGGAGAGGAAAATTCGAAGATGTGTCGAAACCAAAAATTAATGCTCGCCTTACTTTCTGGACTAATCGTTAAGTCGCGGGAGGCCTCTTCGACGATTGGGCAGGAAAAACGTGCTCCCCCTAAGGAGGGGAGAAGCCCCAAAAAGGCCGGCATGGCCGAAAGGATCACTTTCGTTGAAGAGAAAAAGCCGTTGAGTCCTTCCACCATCCCTTTGAGGGTTCCAGATTCACGTAACTGAATCTCCAAACACATCACAAAATAGAGAGCAAAGAGTAAATCCCAGTTGCGTGGTAGCTCGAAGGCATTAATGACGGCCGTCCCTAAGTGCGACACGGTCCGGTCATTAACTACCCAAATCAACAGCCCGCTAAGCAAAATCGCAATACCAATCGGGATTTTCTTTCGCAATAAAACAACAATGAGCGCAATGGCTGCAATCAGCGACAGATAGAGGGTCACAGTGACTTCCTTTAGCAGGGCAGGCTCAGCGCCATAGAAGGTCCGAGTCTGTCGGCGATGCATTTTTGGGTAAAGAGAGAGCAAAAAAATGCACTATTCATTGTAGAGAACAGGGCTCTTTAGGACAAAAATTTTAGAAACCGTCTGATTTTAGTCAGTTGTTTTGAGCGATACGTAGGTGTTTTAGCGGACGTTGGCAGAGCCTTTGCTCGCACACATCCTCTTAGACATTTGGCTAAAAATCCGATAGAATATCGCTTCCTCGGCAGGGGAGTAGTCAAGCAGTGACCCCTCACGCTTTTGCGTATCAACATACTCGTTTTTTCAAACGTGGTACGCAACCAAAACCCCTTTTGGTGACAAGACCTGCGATCCCATTATTCTTGATTAACGCTACGGACGGAGAATTTGGCAGCGAGAATAGTGGGAGTCGCACGTATGGTCTGCCACCTGTCTCGTCCTTCCTTAATTATGTTAACCTCGTTTGGTTTAATGACGTTGGTTGTCACCAGTGCGGAGATTGGTGATAAGACGCAACTATTGGCTTTGTGTTTGGCCGCTCGGTACCGTACGCAGATGCCAATTGTGGCTGGAATTCTTGCCGCAACGATTCTCAACCATTTTCTCGCTGGGGTCGTGGGCGTGTCGCTCGCGTCCTTTTTAACGCCAGACGTTTTACGCATCGTGTTGACGATTTCGTTTGCTCTGATGGCGGTATGGATGCTCATCCCCGATAAACTCGATGAATCGGATTGTTCGATTCAGTCACGCTACGGGGTCTTTCTCACCACAGCATTTCTTTTCTTTATGGCGGAAATGGGAGACAAGACGCAAGTGGCGACGATTGCCATGGCGGCCCATTATCAGGATGTTCTGACCGTCGTATCCGCCACCACCTTAGGGATGCTGATTGCGGATGTGCCTGCGGTCTTTATTGGCGATAAACTCTCTCAGAAGTTAAGTCTGGTGTGGATGCGCCGTATTTCGGCAGCCATCTTTGTTCTGTTAGCGGTTTTGGCTTGGTTTGCTCCTACAGAAACCATGTCGCTCTCCTAAAGTGACGAAGTGTGCGAGCAAACAAAAAATCCCGTATTCGGTGTGAAATACGGGATTTTGCTGTTTAGAGCGGTGAGTTTGTTTTCTCGTCCGACGTTTTTTCCAGTAAGGCTTGCGCCTGAGCGCGGGCGATGCGTTCATCGCGTTCTCGGACCATGGGCAAATACTCCAGTATGTAGCTAGGCAATTCGCTTTCGTCGCGTTTTAAGAGGTGCGACATGGAAAACTCACAACCGCACCAGAGTTGGTTATAAAACGCTTCTTGCTTAATGATTTCCCCTTTACGCTCTTGTAGGCCACCTTTGCGCCAGTCTTTATCCCAATACTGGGTTCCCTCGTACAGTGAGGCCGCTTCCGTGGCGGCTTCACGGATTTGGTCTTGACGTTTCCAACGACTGCCCGCGAGCGTCGTGGTGAATCGCTCAATCCCAAGCTCTTGGGCTTTTTTCGCCGTCGCCCGCATACGTAAGCCAAAACATTGACGACAACGGGCACCGCGCTCGGGTTCGTCTTCTAGACCCTTGACGGTTTCTCGCCAAAGCTCGTGTTCATAGTCGGCGTCATAAAACGGAATCCCCAGCTTTTCACAATAGCGGATGCATTCGTTTTTACGAACGAGGTATTCCTTTTGCGGAAAGATGTTGGGGTTATAGAAAAATACCGTGGGCGCGTAGTCGTTCGCCAAAAGCCATTCCAAAATGGCCGACGAGCAGGGGGCACAGCAACTATGTAAGAGAATCTTTTCTGTCATTGAACTAAGCGTTATTTTTTGTTCGAATAATCCCGGGCACCAAAAATGGCTGAGCCGACACGAACCATGGTCGCCCCTTCTAAGATGGCAGATTCCATGTCGGCCGACATGCCCATCGAGAGCGTATCAAATTGAGGATAGTCTTTGCTTAAGCGTTCAAAGAGATCCTTCATTTTTTTAAAGGTTGCCCGTTGCTCCGTCACATCCGAGGTCGGTTCTGGGATAGCCATAAGACCACGGAGAACTAATCGGGGCAAGCCGGCAATGGCTTGCGCCAATAGCGGGACTTCGTCAGGAGTCACTCCCGACTTGGTCGCCTCGCCACTCACATTGACTTCAATGAGCACATTCAACGCTGGCATCGTATCGGGGCGTTGCTCCGAGAGACGTTGAGCGATTTTGAGTCGATCGATGGAGTGAACCCAATCAAAGTGTTCGGCGACCAAGCGCGTCTTGTTGGATTGCAAGGGTCCAATGAAATGCCAAATGGGTTTGTCCTCGGGGTGCTTCGTAGCGAAGTATTCCACTTTGCCAACCCCTTCCTGTACATAGTTTTCCCCAAAGTGACGTTGACCCAGTGCCCACACCTGTTCAAGGGCTTCGACAGGGAAGGTTTTCCCGACGGCAATCAGTAACACGTCATCCGTAGAGCGATGGGCTTCGTGGATGGCTTGGGTAAAACGGTCGCGGACCGACTTCAATCGGTTCTCGATACCAGGCAGTAATTCCGACACTTTGCCTCCTTAGACTTGGCGAACGATGCAGTAAGCGTCCAATCAGCCTACTGGCTATGGCGTCTTAGACTAGTCATGAGCGACAAGAGAGGCTGACAAAAGACGAATGTTTTTGATTTTTATCAAACATTTGCCAAATCAGGCCTCAAAATGATGATCCTATGATTGTGATCTACATTCTTTGAGAGAGTATAAAAATATCTTAAAAATCAATACGTTAAATGCAGATAGAAAAGAATGTTGTATTAGTTTTTTGGTCTTCTTGAGTTTTTTGTAAAAATATCTATTTGAAAAATAATATAAATTATAAAGTATCATGATACTAAATATTTTTTAATTGAATCTAAAAAAGTCTTGTCCTAAACTTGAATGCAACGACGGATCGATAGGTTGACGAGTCGGGTTTGTTAATTAGCTATTGTGTTGAGGATAAGAAGATGTCAACTCCTACCGTTTTATCACTGGATCGTTGGATCCCAGACATGGGTGTTACGCACCATGCGGATACGTTTAGTCATGTCCTGCCTACGGGTATTGAAGCGTTAGACCAAGCCTTAGGGGGTGGTTTTCCCAAGGGAAAGTTAGTCGAGATTTTCCCGCAGCGCTTTGGCCGTTGTGAAGCCAGCCTTTTGTTTGGGGCTCTGGCTAAGATGAAGCATGTCACGTGGATTCTCAATAGTGCAGAACCCATGATTCCTTTCCGTTATGGATTTGAACGCGCTGGGCTACAGATGAGTCGTCAGCTCTTTGTATCGCCTGCCAGTGTCAAAGACGCTTTTTGGGCGACTGAACAAGCGATTTTGAGTGGTGAAACGGACGCCGTCGTTGCGTGGTTAAACCCGCTGGCTAGTCAAGAAGATCGGCATGCGATGCAACGCATAAAGCTTGCTTCAACGCAGGGGAAAGTGAGTGTGTTCATCATTCGCCCTTTCGTTCTCTCGGGAGTCGATTCACCGGCCCATATGCGGGTGCAGCTTTACTTGGGCGAAACGTCCGATATGGTGGAGGCACGTATTGTTCGCGACTCCCTCTTTTTCTCACGTCCGCAACGAGCGACTTTCCCATTACGATTTGAACGGCATTTTTTGTCGCAACCCGCCGCGTCACCCGTGGTCCGTCAAGAGCCTTGGCAGGCTAATCCTGCACTGATGGCAGCGTAATTTGACGGTCATTTTTCAAAGGTAAGGAGCCGATACCATGATGAGCTTGGCATTTGTTTTTCAGGATTTACGTTTCGATGCCTATGGCGTGAGTCCTGATTGCGGTGCAGTATTTGCGGCACGTTATCAATTAAATGACCCAATTACGGGACTCAATAGTACTGCTCAGAGCTTAGGGCTTAAGCGAGGCGATACCATTGCGGTCGCACGCGAACGGGTTCGTGGTCTACGCGTGATTGAAAGCGCTTCCGATGCGCACCTCCCGATGCTGACGCTCTTAGCTGAGGTATTGATGCCGTATGGTCGCTCCGTCACGTGGTATAGCTCTGAAGATGGCGCAACCGATATTTTGGTATTAAGTGGGGTGATGTCGGGCGACTTTCGTCTTGCGAGCGAACTCTCCCATCTGTTGCCTAAAAAAGTTCATGTAGCCAAGGGAAGCACGATCAATGAAGCCCTCGGGAACGCCATTCGACTGGCTGGACTCAGCAGTCGTGCGGTCACGCGTCACGCTTTGCCTACCATACAAGCGGATCGCACGCAGTGGTTTTTTGGTGGCATTCGGGTGGACTTGGCGGATGCTCATCAGGCCATTGAGGTTATGGCACGCGCTTGGATGGCGCGTTTGCAAGCCCAGTCGTCGGTTTGGCTCATGCATACCATTGAGCTTGTTTTTGAGGGGGGCAAAGTATTGACGTGGACAAAGTCCTATCCTCAAGGTAAAGGGGCGCCAAACGATCACGCTCAGTTGTGCGATGTGCTCTACAAAGAGGTGGCGGCGGCCATTTGGCCAGGACGACTCATTGCCATGACTTTGAGTGCTACCCTGGGTTCGCAGGGGGATCATGATGCGTCAGAGGATCGTGCGATGCCGTGTATGGATCGATTGGTGAGTCAAAACACTCCGATGGGCAAAGGGAGCACGGCACCCACCAGCGATTTAGTCCGTCAATTACAGCGTCAACTCGGGGCAGGACGCGTCTTTTACTTGGAAGCCACCCAGGGGATGGGGCCGCGTCAGGTTGCCAGTAAAGTAAGCGTAGTGGAGCACACGGCTGCGGTGCAGACACCTCGCCAAGGGGCGGATGATTTTCCGAGTTTTCTTTACCCTGAACCGTTGCCTCTCTCTACGGAAAACGGTTGTCCGCACTATTATGGTCCACTCGTTTTGGTCGGCCCCCGCAAGCG
Source organism: uncultured Sutterella sp. (assembly GCA_905192805.1). Taxonomy (GTDB): domain Bacteria; phylum Pseudomonadota; class Gammaproteobacteria; order Burkholderiales; family Burkholderiaceae_F; genus Sutterella. Next base: position 10,252 of record CAJJMF010000055.1, read on the forward strand.
CTCCTCAGATGGAACGTGTGAATATGTTCGTGCTCAACGCTCTGATGGTGTGTCGGTGTGGCTCTCCCATAACAAAGCAACGGACGCTTGGTTTTTGGAAGGGCGTTTTGACTAGTGAAAGTTCCAGAACAAGCCAAGAGAGGATCTCTTGGCTTAAGTCTATCTATAAAGAGGTAGCGGACTAATACGATCAGGGCATTTTTGTATCTCTTCTCTTGATCTAAGGGAAAATCCTTACTAGTCAGAGTTTTTTACTATAAGTTCTTGAGGAAACAGCGGTTTATATGGGGTGGCTAAGAATTACAACTTTAGAAAAGCCATAGACACGGGAGGGTTTTTTACCCTATGATCCCGTTGAGGCATTGTGTCGTGCGTGTTTGCACGGCCCTGCCTTAGGAGTCTGTCTTTCCTCCTTATGGAAGTGTCGCAGGGAAGCTCATGGGAGCTTTTGCTAACGACGCCTAGAAAAGACACCCCTCTGCTCAAAGGAGAATGAAGCATGAGCAAACATAAACTCGCTGCCGGTGTGATGGCGGCATCTCTTCTTACTGCTGCTGCCGGAGTTCAGGCGGCTCCGACCGAAATCACGTTCTGGCATGCGATGGCAAATACCCTCGGTGACTGGGTGGCTGATTTAACGGCTCAATTCAATGAAAAAGTTCCTCAGTGCCATTTGACATCCATTTATAAAGGGTCTTACGACCAGACGATGTCCGCGGGTATTGCCGCTCATCGTGCGAAGCGTTCCCCCAACATCCTTCAGGTGTTCGAAGTGGGTACGGCCACGATGATGTACAGCGGTGGCGCTGTGGTCCCAGTAGGCGAACTCATGGCGAAAGCGGGTTTCAAGTTTGATCCCAAGGCCTATATCCCCGCCGTTTATGGTTACTACTCCTTACCCGACGGAAGCATGATGAGCTTCCCGTTCAACTCCTCCACCACGGTTCTTTATCTGAACCTGACGAAATTCAAGAACGCAGGCCTCCCCACGGATCCTGCACACTTCCCCAAGACCTGGAAAGATATCGAAAACGCTGCTCGTAAGCTCAAAGAAGCGGGTGAAACCTGCCCGATGACTAGCGCCTGGTTAGGCTGGACGCAGCTCGAAAGCTTCTCCACCTGGCATAACGTTGAATACGCAACGAAGAACAATGGCTTTGGTGGTTTGGATGCTCGCTTGAAGGTTGACTCCCCGTTACACGTTCGCCATATCGAAGATATGGAACGTTGGAGCAAGGAAGGTCTCTTTGTGTACAAGGGACGTGGCAACTCGGCTGACGCGGCTTTCTATTCGGGTGAATGCGCCATCTCGATGGGTTCCTCGGGTACGTTAGGTAACATTCGCCGTAACGCGAAGTTCGAATACGGTACGTCCACGTTACCGTACTATGAAGGCGTGGAAAATGCACCGCAGAACACCGCGATCGGTGGGGCTTCTCTCTGGGCGATGGCCGGCAAGTCGGATGAAGAAAACCGTTGCGTGGCCGAATTCTTCAACTTTATCTCTGATCCGAAGGTTCAGGCCGCTAGCCACCAGCGCACGGGTTATTTGCCTGTGACGATGAAGGCTTTCGAATTGACCAAGGAATCGGGCTACTACGATCAGAATTTAGGCGCTGACGTTGCTGTGAAGCAGATGCTCAAGACGACCGAAAAATCGCGTGGTATCCGCTTAGGTAACTTGCCTGCAATCCGTACGATTGTTGACGAAGAGTTCGAAAAGATCTGGTCGGGTAAGGTCACCGCTAAGGAAGCCTTAGACAAGATTGTTGAACGCGGCAACGCGGAATTGGCGAAATTCGAACGCCAGCAGTCTGGTAAATAATTTGCACTTGTGAGTTTCGTTCGCATGCCATAGAATTCGTGCGTCGAACGAAGAACCCACTTGCAAACTATCCCTGTGGCCGTGAGGGCGTTCTCGATAACGCCCTGACGGCTCTTAGGTTATTTAGCAGGTGGTGAAAGTTCCTAACTCAGCCAGAGATTCAAAGTGGAAAAACGTGTCGTTTTCAAAAGTCGTTGGTTGCCTTTTCTGCTGGTCGCCCCGCAGTTAGCAATCACACTGATCTTTTTCTTCCTGCCGGCTGGTCAAGCCATGTACCAATCGGTACTGATGCAAGACGCTTTCGGTACAACCACAGAGTTCGTGGGATTGCATAATTTTGAATTACTGCTTCAAGACACCAATTACTTGAACAGTTTCAAAATTACGATGCTCTTCTCCGTGTTGGTGGCCGGCCTTGGTCTAGCCATTAGCTTAACGTTAGCGGTCTGCGCAGACCGCGTGATTCGTGGGGCTGGGGCTTATAAAACGTTCCTCATTTTGCCGTATGCCGTAGCACCGGCGGTGGCGGGGGTGTTGTGGATGTTTATCTTCAACCCGACGCTCGGCGTGCTCTCGTATGCGATGCGTCAGATGGGGTTTGAATGGGACTATTTGGTTAATGCCAATCAAGCGTTAACCTTGATTGTGATTGCTGCCGTTTGGAAGCAGGTGAGCTACAACTTCATCTTCTTCTTGGCAGGGTTACAGGCCATTCCGCGTTCCTTGTTGGAAGCTGCGGCAATGGACGGAGCAGGACCCTTCCGCCGTTTCTGGTCGGTAGTGTTCCCGCTTTTATCGCCCACGACGTTCTTCCTGCTCGTTATGAATGTCGTCTATGCCTTCTTTGATACGTTTGCGATTATTGACGCAACCACGCAGGGTGGGCCTGGGCAAGAAACAACCGTATTGGTCTACAAAGTATTCGTGGACGGTTTCCGTAACATGGACTTTGGTGGCTCTGCTGCGCAGTCGGTGGTGCTGATGGTCATGGTGATTGTGCTCACTGTGTTCCAGTTCCGCTTCATTGAACGCCGTGTGAACTACTAAAGTGGGAGGGTAATCATGGTAGAAAATCGTCCTTGGTTAAATTTTTTCACCCACTTGATTTTGATCTTGGGTGTTATCGCGGTGGTCTTCCCCGTGTACATCGCCTTTGTGGCATCAACGCAGACGGCCGTCGAAGTGGAACAGGCTCCGATGA
>CAJJMF010000056.1 GCA_905192805.1 uncultured Sutterella sp.
ATAGAGGAACCGCCTCGCTTCCTTTAATGGGGATCACGAGGCGGTAGTTTAGGTCAAAATAACTGGCACTTACTGTAAGTTAGCGAATTTTCGCAGAATTTCGCTCTCGCGGTTTATTGCCCGTAGGATGGCGAGATCGAAGTCCTTTGAGTTCATCGAGAATCATCAGACCCGCCCCGATACAGATAAAGGTATCAGCGAGGTTAAAGGCCGGCCAGTGCAGATGATTGACATAGAAATCCAAGAAATCAATCACGTACCCATAAAGCAGTCGGTCGACTAAGTTGCCAAGAGCACCGGACAAAATCAGTGCCATCGAGAGACTGAAGAGTTTGAGCGAGTTGTAACGCCACAAAAGCACGACCAGTCCCACGATGATGGCGATAGCGAGTGCACTGAAAAAGAACACCTGCCAACCGCCCGCTTGAGCGAGAAACGAGAAGGCTGCGCCACGGTTATAGGCTAACACGAGGTTAAAGCCGGGAAACACGGGGCTTACTTGGCCAGGCTCAAACGCTCGAACAAAGTAGAGCTTTGTAGCCTGATCCGCAATAAAGCCCAGTAGCGCGAGAAGCATCCAAAAGAGAAACTTCCCCCAACTCGATTGGCCCCGAGCGGTATAGGTTGGCAACATAGTGTCCTTGACTCCTTAGTGTGACTTAGGCAAATAAGCGCTTTTCACCCTGACCAAAGAGGTTAGAGACGCAGCGCGGGCACAAGGTCGGATGTTCAGCATTGCTACCGACGGTGGGTACATAATGCCAGCAACGGGCGCACTTGGGAGCGTCACTGACCGTGACGGCTAAGTGAGTTTCCCCATCCGCACTACGTGTCAACGTGACGGCGCTCACGATCATCACAAAGCGTAACTCATCGCCCAAGCTGGCCAAATCCGCATAAAGCGATTCGGAGGCTTCAATCGTGGCATTGGCCTGCAAGGAGGATCCCAAGGCATTTTGCTCACGTTGCGCTTCAATCACTTTTTGCAAATCCGCACGGACTGCACGAATACGAGCCCACTTCGCGAGTAACGCGTCGCTGTCTTTGACTTCCGGCAACGTTTCGAACGTTTCCGCAAAGATGGAGCCAATTTCGTTGGGCGAGAAGATCGCAAACGCTTCTTCAGCCGTGAACGAGAGAATCGGCGCCATCAAACGCAAGAACGTACGGGTGATATAGTAGAGCGCGGTTTGAGCCGAGCGACGTGCCTTCGAATCCGGCGCGGTGGTATAGAGACGGTCCTTTAAGACGTCTAAATAGAAGCCACCTAAGTCCGTGGACGCATAGGTTTGCAACAGGTTCACCACGTTGTGGAAACGGTATTCCTTGTATTCCGCCAACACGTCCTGCTGGAATTTTTCCGTGTAGGCCAGAGCCCAACGGTCCAATTCCGCCAACTCTTCGATGGCGACCAAGTCCTTCTTCGGATCGAAGTCCGAGGTGTTTGCCAACAAGAAGCGTAACGTATTACGCAAACGGCGATAGCTTTCCACCACACGCTTCAAGATGGTTTGCCCTAAGCGCAATTCCCCCGAGTAATCGGTGGAGCCGACCCAAAGACGCAAAATTTCCGCGCCGAATTTTTCCGCGATTTCTTGCGGACGAACGATGTTGCCCTTGGATTTGGACATCTTTTCGCCCTTTTCATCCACCACGAACCCGTGCGTGAGCAATTGGTTATAAGGCGGACGACCTTCGAGCATGGAGCTCGTTAAGAGCGAGGAGTGGAACCAACCACGGTGTTGGTCAGAACCTTCCAAGTACATGTCCGCCGGCCATTGCAAGATGTCCTTATGGCTACCGCGCAATACCGAGTAATGCGTGATGCCAGAGTCAAACCACACGTCCAAAATGTCGGTGGAGCGCACATAATCCTTGGCTTCAGCGCCCAAGAAATCTTCGGGTGTGGAACGGGCCCAGGCTTCAATGCCTTCTTTTTCGACCTTTTCGATCACACGATCCATGATCGCTAACGTATCCGGATGCAATTCACCCGTTTCCTTGTGAAGGAAGAAGGGCAGGGGCACACCCCAGTTGCGTTGACGCGAAATACACCAGTCGGGGCGATTTTCGATCATCGAATAGAGTCGATTGATCCCCCAGGCCGGGAAGAATTTCGTGGCCTTCACCCCTTCGAGGGCGATTTCACGCAGGCTACGTTCGCTTTCAGGCATGTTCAACACACCCTTAGTGTCTTGATCCGCCTTATCCATACGCACGAACCACTGGTTGGTTGCACGATAGATCAAGGGAGTCTTATGGCGCCAGCAGTGCATGTAGCTGTGAACCATCTGCGAGTGTGCTAAAAGGTTACCTGCGACATTGAGCGTGGCACAGATCTTGTCGGCAGCGGCCCAGATATTCAAGCCACCAAAAAGCGGCAGGCTCTGCGAGTACGTACCATCGCCTTGCACCGGCGTGAGGATCTCTTCGTTCGTCATCCCGTTGGCTTTGCAGGTCACAAAGTCGTCCATACCGTAGGCCGGCGAGGAGTGCACGATCCCCGTACCCGCGGTGGCGTCCACGTAGTCGGCTAAGTACACGGGTGAGAAGCGACGGTACCCTTCATCGATGTTGTAGAGCGGGTGATGGAAGTTCCAATGATCCATCGACACCCCTTTGGTTTCCCCAAGGACCGTACCGGTCATGCCGTAGCGTTCGAGCGCTGCTTCTTCCAGGGATTTCGCCAAAATCAGAGCACGTTCGCCCACGTCCACTAAGACGTAATCGAGTTCGGGATGAACGTTCAAAGCCTGGTTCGCAGGGATCGTCCACGGTGTGGTCGTCCAGATGACGATATAGATCGGTTTGGTGACGTTCGTACCAAAGGCGGCATTGACCTTGTCATACTCGGCCGCGTCCAATTCGAAGGCGACGTCAATGACATGGCTTTTGGCATCCTTATATTCGACTTCGGCTTCTGCCAAGGCAGACTGGCAGTCAAAACACCAGTTAACGGGTTTCAAGCCACGGTACACATACCCTTTTTCCATGATGCTCTTTAACGCACGAATTTCTTCGGCTTCGTTCGAGTAATTCATGGTGCGATAGGGATTTTCCCAGAAACCAATAACCCCTAAGCGCTTGAAGTCTTCTAATTGCAACAAGCTCTGTTCCATCGCGTACGCACGAGCGAGGCGTTGGGTTTCGTCGGCAGGGAGGTTTTTGCCGTGCAATTTTTCGATTTGCACTTCAATGGGCATCCCATGGCAGTCCCAACCAGGAACATAAGGCGCATTGAACCCTTCGAGAAGTTTTTCCTTCAGGATCATGTCCTTTAAGATCTTGTTGACGGCATGACCCACATGGATGGTCCCGTTCGCATAGGGAGGACCATCATGCAAAATAAACTTCTTGAGGTTACGACGAGCGTCAATAATACGAGCATACTTTCCGGATTCATCCCAGGCTTTAATCCAGCCGGGTTCGCGTTCGGCAAGGTTGCCACGCATCGGGAAAGGGGTATCCGGTAAATTCAACGGATACTTTTTGGAGTCGGCGTCAGCCGATTCGGCTTGTTTTGCCATAGTGCAAATCTCCTGGCCCCCTCGGGCTCTTCAGTTGATTGTTGGCGTGCGAATGAAACCATTGATTTGTGGAATTACAAAACAGGGGACTCCTTGGGAGGACACCCCAGAATCTGACGTGCACGATGGGCATCAGATTCAATGGCGGCTCGAAGCTCGTCGAGCCCTGAGAATTTCTTTTCGCCTCGAAGTCGTTCGACAAATTCCACTTCGATGACTTTACCGTACGCATCGCCTTTCCAATCAAAGACATGCGTTTCTAATAAATAGCGACCATCGCTTGCCACCGTGGGCTTAACGCCCATACTGGCGACCCCATTGAGGGGCGCACCGGTGATGGCAGTTAACCCTCGGATGCGAACGGCAAACACCCCGTTAATGGCAGGGCGGCTGTGCGATCCAGGAGGAATCGGTGCCATATTGAGTGTCGGGAACCCTAATGTACGTCCCAAGGCGCGACCATGGATCACACGGCCCGTCATGCTATAGGGACGCCCCAGCAGTTGATGCGCTTCGTAGAGATCCCCGCGGGCTAATACTTCGCGAACACGTGACGAACTAATCCGCGAGGCCTCATGAAAGAGCAATGGTTGCACAAAGAATTCAAAAGGAAGCGTTTGGCTCATCGTACGGAGCGTTTCGATGCTCCCCGTACGGTCACTCCCAAAGTGAAAATCTTCGCCGACGGTTAACCAATAGGTCCCCAGTCCTTTAATCAGCACTTCGTTCACAAACCGTTCGGCACTGAGTTGGGCGAGCGATCGGTGAAAGGGAAGAATATAAACGCGTTCGATCCCCGCCTCGAGGATGCGAAGCACCTTGTCGTACAAGGTGGAAATACGGGCAATCTCCGCGCCCCGTCCAAAGTAATCCTTGGGGTGGGGTTCAAAGGTCACCACACTGGGAACAAGTCCGCGTTCGTGAGCAGCTTTGCGCACCATCTCGAGCAAGGCTTGATGCCCAAGATGCACCCCGTCAAAATTGCCGATGGCAACCGCCGAGGGTTGCTTCATAAGCGGATGAGGTAAACCACGAAAGACACGCATTGTTATTTGATGACCATATGAGAAAAGTAATTAGGCATTATACGTAATTTTTTCTGCTTTTCTCTAACCGACTGGGAAAAAGCGGATAGAATGACGAGAAATTTGGACTTAGCCCTAGCGCGCTAGGGAAAAGTCCTAGGGTGGTGGCTCGTTGGCCCAACCTATCGATACTGCATTGACTATGGTGAGGGTGCTTCTCGTGAAGAATATTGTCATTTTAATTTCGGGGCGTGGTAGCAACTTTGAAGCGATTCTCCGCACAAGCCGTGAAGAAAATTGGGAAGTGGCTTGTGGGGCACGCATTGCCGCGGTTGTCAGTAATCGTCCTGATGCGCTTGGTTTGCAAACTGCCCAACGTAATGGCATTGCCACCCATGTGGTGGATCACAAAGCATATGATTCGCGTGAGGCCTTCGATGCTGAGCTCGCCCGTGTGGTGGAGTCTTATCAACCCGATGTCGTGGTGTTAGCTGGGTTCATGCGTATTTTGACAGCAGGCTTTGTGAGTCGATTTGAGGGTAAACTCCTCAATATTCACCCGGCGATTTTGCCACTTTTCCCTGGGCTCGATACCCACCGTCGTGCGATCGAAGCCGGTTGCCGGGTTCATGGCTCCACGGTCCATTTTGTGAGCCAAGTGCTCGATGGGGGAGCGATTGTGGGGCAGGCGATCGTACCGGTGCTCCCCAGCGATACCCCAGAGACCTTAGCGCATCGTGGTTTAGTTTATGAGCACATGCTTTATCCTCGGTGTGTGCGTGCCTTAGTCGAAGGCAAGGTCCGTTTGGAAAGTGGCCGTTGTGTTGCCGACGATGCCGTTTCCCGCGAATTAACCATCTTTGGGGATTAATGCGAGGCTGTACTGAGAGGTGTGATACCGTCCTCTCAGACACGCGTCCCCGTCAACCCATATGCACAGGCAGAGCCCGAGGCGTCCGTGTTCCGAATGACCGACGTTCCTTTTTGGGCCTGTCAGGTGCTTTTTCTTTTTAAGTGAGATTGTAGTTATGGCAGAAAGCCCCAAGAAACGTCATGTCTTTGCGCGTCCGAAACCGCGTCGTACCGAGCGTGATGAACCCCATCGTACGGAACGTCAGCGCGCGGCGAGTGCTCGTCAACGTGCGGACAAAGCTCGAGGTGCGTTTAGTAAAGGCGAGAAGACCCCCGAAAAGCGACTGGCTCCTTTGCGTCCGGGGGAAGTGCGCATTACGAGTTTGATTGTGGATGAACTCACGCGTGCTCTGAGCGTTATTTTGAAGCTCGACGGTCCAGCTGACGTTTTGATGAAGCTCTTTTTTAAGAGCAACCCCTCGCTGGGGATGCGTGACCGTGGGCTCATTGCCGAAGGGATTTATTACGCTTTACGTCACTACGCGTCGATTCGTTGGGCCATGCGTCCGGTGCATCCGGATCGTGCGCCGCGTTTAGCTGCCCTGGTGACGCTTGCTCGTCAACACGGTCTCGAAGCGCTTCCTCCGAATGCCATTGGCAATGAAGAGGGACCGCTGAAAAATATCGTGGCGCAGTCGATCGATGAGGCGCCTGCGCATGTGCGTGCGGAATTGCCTCAGTGGCTCTATGATTTGATGGAGGCCCAGTATACCGATACCGCGGTGCTGTACCCGGCGATGCTCGAAAGCGCTCCGCTCGATTTACGCGTCAACTTATTAAAGAGTGATCGTGAAACGGTGTTGGCCGAATTAGAAAAAAATGGCGTTCACGCCTTTGCGACGCCCTACAGTCCCGATGGTATTCGTTTGCCTACGAAACCAGGGCTTACCCAGTGGCCGATTTATAAAGACGGTTTAGTCGATGTGCAGGACGAAGGAAGTCAGCTGATTGCCCGTTTGGTGCAACCGCATCGTCGTGAGATGATTTGTGACTTCTGTGCCGGGGCGGGCGGTAAAACCTTAGCAATGGGGGCGCTAATGCGCTCCACAGGGCGTTTGTATGCGTTTGACGTGAACGAAAAGCGCTTAGCAGGGATGATGCCACGTATGCGTCGTGCCGGGCTCTCCAACGTTCACCCCATTGCGATTCGTAATGAAAAAGATAACCGCGTTAAGCGCCTTAACGGAAAGTTTGACCGTGTGTTGATTGACGCGCCGTGCACAGGGACGGGCACCTTCCGTCGTAACCCGGATTTGAAGTGGCGCCTCTCGCCCGCGGAACTGGATCGTATTAACGATATTCAAAAGAGCGTCTTAGAGGAAGCGTCCAAACTGGTGAAAGCCGGAGGACGTTTGGTCTATGCTACCTGCTCACTTTTGAAGCGTGAAAACCAAGATGTGGTGGAAGCCTTTTTGGCCGCTCACCCTGAATGGCATCTCGTGCCTGCGTTGGAAGTTCTTGCGCAACAAGGGATTACCTTTGATCCAGAAGCCGCGCAGCGCTTCGGGGATTACTTCCAGATGTTGCCGCATGTTCACAACACCGATGGGTTCTTTGCGGCGGTGTTGCAAAAGGACTAATCTGCGCTTGAGTCCCTCCGTATAAGACGGGGCTCCTTAAAGCCCGCAAAAAAACAGTGCCACGCCAAACTGGGTTTGACGTGGCACTGTGGTTTTATACCTAACGGTGTCGCTTAGAAGGTGTACTTAAAGCTCACGTTGGGTGTATGTTGGACATAACCAGGGCGTACCCACAGGTCGTAGCCGACCGCAAAGCGTGCAGCGGGACTGATTTGATACCCGAGGTCTAAGCCAAACTGTCCACTCACGCGACCATGCTGAGCGCCTTCAGTGGTAAACGTCTGACCAGGGTTACCTTCAAAGGCCGCCGTGGTCGAGGCTTTATCGCCCAGGAGGTTATAGCCCACCGCCACGAGAGCGTTCGCTTCGACCTGATTCGCTACCTTGAGATGCAGTTTGACCCCCGTTTGCGTCACGAGCGTTTGGTAGTTGCCCGACTTAGCGTGCAAATTCAATTCGTCCGCGCCGGTTTCGTGGTAGCTACGATTGTGTGTCACAAAGTAGTCTAGGCGAACAAAGGGACGAACCTCTAACGCGTCCGTCTTGAGCACCAAGGCATTGAGACCCACGCCCGCGTAAGCTAACGTGTTATGGAAGTCGGCTTTGGCTTCACGTTGTGCAAAGGGGATGTCGCGTTTTGTGTTGACAAAGCTATAACCCACGCCCGCCTTGAAGTCCACATCGAACGTGTCGTTGACAGGCGTGCTGCCATAAACACCGGCTTGAAGCGTATCCGCGCGGACGGTTTGCTGAGCCGAGAAGTCACGGCTACGCACGAAGTCGTTGCCGTAACCTACCATAAAGCCTATGCGCGACGTGTTGAAGCAGACATCTGCGCCTGCTGCCACGCCAAAAGCGTCATCCCGATACCCTGAGGCACCTAAATAACCGTTTTGACGCGCCCACGCACCGTAGGTTTTCGCCCACACATGGCGACCCATTGCGGTTTGGCTGCAATCTGGGCGCAGATCGGTGAGAGCGGCTAAGCGCTGACTGCTGTCAGCCACCATTTGGCTACTGGCTCCTGAGACCGTAGGCAGAGACTGCAACAAGGCTTGCAATGCCATTTCGGGGTCAGAGATCGAGTAGAACATACGCGAGAGGGCTTGATCGGGCGACTGGTTAAAGACCGCATCGAGTGTACGGGCTGCATCCAAGGCGCGGCTGGCCCCCAGGCGTTCGGCAATGCTCACTAAATTGTGATCCCCCGTTGCTGCGAGCGGCGTTAGACCAACGCTCTTCTTATCGGCCGTGATATACGGCACAAAGTTAAAGAGTTCGCTATTGTCGTCGAATTTTTCAAATTGCCCCGAAATGGTGCCGTTTTCCGAATGAATCACATTTTCAAACGAGCCATTTTTCAGGTCTTCTTCACGGCTTCCGGCAATGTCCGTAAAGAGTGTGCCGCCCAAATTGACCGCCTCAGCCACATCAAGTTTGCTGTAGCCATCGGGCGTGGCCACCACTTTGAGCGTTGAGCCTGGATCCAAGGTCAGACTCTTGAGACTGGTGCCTTCTTTATCCACGGAAAGGGTAGCTGGAGCATGCACATTCACATCGGCATTACCGAGTTTACCGCCCTCCATGATGTGGGTTTCGCCACCGTTGAGTTCAACGTTACCCGCAAAGGGATTATTGGCAGCCACATTAAAGAGACCATCACCGTTCTTTTCAAAGGTACCGCTCCCATCGATCGGACTTTGGGGATCTTGATTAACCGTACTACCCGCGGGAACGGTCAAATCCAATAATCCGTCGATGACAATGCTGTCTTTCCCACCGTTGGTGTTAAAGCCATCAAAGAGCTTACTGCCATCGGTAGGACTGAGGTGCAGTTCACCACCTTGCTCCACATGCACCGAGGACGCTTTTTCGTCTGCCAAATCCGGCGTCACAATGTTGGGCGTGTTGAGTGAACCGCCAGCGAGCACATTCAAGTTGCCACCATCCATGGAGATCGGATTCGTGACGGTGACGGCCACCGGATCCCCCGACGTGGCATCGCCGACATTGAGTGTCCCATCGGTTTCAATCGTGAGATCCTGCGCTTGGGTAGTACCCTGAAGGTTCACGATAGAATCCACGTCATCGGCGTTACCAACAGTGAGCGTTTGCGTCGTTAAAGTCGATTCAGGCGCTACCGTTAATGTGCCATCGTCGGCTTCTACGGTCTTAAAGGTATTGTCGGCCGTTAAGGTCAGGGCTCCTTCCCCCGTTTTTTCCAACGTCCCGCTTCCCGTGATATCGGCCTGGTCGGCCTGGGTAGTCGTTTCGTCCGCTTGGGTGTTCACCGTGAGTCGTCCATCGAGTTGGAACTGATCGCCCTTCGTCGTGTCGAAATTCTCTAAAAGGGTGTCGCCATTCGTTGGCGTGAGGGTGATATGGCCAGTCGTGCCTACGATAACCTTAGCATCGTCCTCAGCACCATCGAGAGCGGGATCGGAGACAATGTTGCGTGCGTTGACATCCCCATTGGCATTCACGGTGCCTCGATTCACTACCAAGTTTTCCGTGCCTACCGTAGCAGGATCCGTACCAGCTTCGCCCACATTCAGCGTGCCACCTTGGGCGACCGTGATTTCCCCACCATTGAGGGTGGTCGTCCCTGTACTGGTGGCCGTACCACCCGCTCCGACGTCAAAGTGACCATCCGAGGCGACGTCAATCGTCGAGCCTTTAACGGATCCATCGGCTTTGAGCCAAGCGTCTTCGGTGTCGCCATCGCCCACGGTGATGACACCACCATCGAGTTGCGCATCGGCGCCAACGGTGAGCACGCCTTCGTTGATCGTCGTATTTGGCGTCTCGGTCTTACCCCCTGTTAACGCCACATTACCGCCATCGACAATAAGCGCCTCAGAAAGGGATAAATCCACCGTATTGGTGAATTGACCGTCTTTCTTGACGTTGACCGTATCGGACACTAATGTGCCTGAGTTCGTAAATTGCGCACTATTGGCCTCGCCTTCACCGTCACCCACGTTGAGGGTGGGTGTCGTTAGGGTTGCCCCTTCGCTAAGTGTTGTACTCCCCGCCTTGATGGTCGTATCGTTCGCCGTTGTTTGACTACCCGAGGCGAATTCCATCTGCCCTTGGTCGACGGTCAAGTGGGTGGTTGTGAGGGTATTACTGTTCGTAAATTTCCCATCAGACTGTACGGTGACATCGGTGGCCCTGACAGTCCCTGCATTATTAACGATGGCGGTGGCTGGATCACCCACACCGTCGCCCACCTTGAGAGTGGGGGTATCAAGCGTACTACCCTCGGCCACATTCAAGGTACCGTCACTAATATTGGTTTCGCCGGTGACCTGGGTGGTGCCTGCCTCGAGGTTCACGACCCCGCCATCTAAATCGATATCGGTGAGGGTGAGATCTTGATCATTAGTAAACACCCCATCACGGTTGACCGTGAGCGTAGTAGCACTCAGGTCTCCATTGTTCGTGAATTTCGCTGAGCCAGGATCCCCAAACGTATCGCCGACGATTAACGTATCGGTGGTTAACTCTGCCCCATCGGGTAACGTGACTTCCCCGTCGGCCACGAAGGTGGTGGTGGCTTGTGTTGTACTGCCCGTCTCCAGTGTGATGTCCCCGCCGTTAATCTGTAGCGTTCCGTTGACGGTCAACCCGCCCGCGTTGGTATATTCCCCGTCGGAATTCACTGTGAGGCTATTAGTGGTGACGGTGCCCTGTTGGGTAAGGGTTGCCGTCGCATCGCTACCGTTGCCGACGGTGATCGAAGTGTTCGCATTGAGCGTAGCCCCAGTCCCCACGGTGAAGTCCCCAGCATTGAGGGTGACGGTCGGAACCGTGGTCGTTCCTCCCGATAACTCCGCTTTCCCACCGTCAAGCGTGATCGACGAGCTAATCGAGGTATCGGTGGAGGTTTTGAAACTCCCGTCGCTCTTGACAGTCAGGGCAGAAAGTCCCGTAAGGGTGCCGTCATTAATGAATTTGGCGGATTCAGCATCCCCTTCACCATTCCCCACGTTGAGCGTGGAGGCGGTGTAGGTGGATCCGCTCGCGACGGTTACGGTACCCGCATCGATGTTGTTGGTATTGGCCGCGAAGGAACCGTTCGTCACATTGACGTTGCCTCCCGCCACATTTAACGTATTCACCGTCGTGGCGCTCGTGCTAGCCTGGTTATCAAAGGTGCCGTCGCTATTGACGTTCAGCGTTACAAACGACACGGTCCCGGCATTGTTAAGTTGCGCGGCCGCGGTATCGCCGTCGCCCACCGTAAGAGTGCGTCCACCTAGGGTACCCGTGGCAGCCACATCAATCGTACCCTCGTTAATACGCGTTTCGGTCATGGAGACCGTCTTGCCAGCTCCTACCTTAGCCTGACCGCCTTCGAGCGTGAGAGCATTCGTGATATGCGTGTCATGTTCGAAATCGACGTTACCGTCCGAGTTGATGGTGACATTATCACTGATGAGACTACCGTTCACCGTCATTTTTGCTGTCGATGCTTCTCCCGTTCCATCCCCGACCTTTACCGTGGATGAGGTGAGGGTCACGTCCTCAGGCAATTCCACCACGCCATCTTTAATTTCCGTGGTTCTCGCGCTGATGCTACTCCCTGTGGATAAATCCCATTGACCACCATCCACGACTAAGTCATTCTCAACCGTTAAGGTGCTGGGGGAGGACTGATCGCCTTGCGTACTTAATTGACCGTCACTCTGAATCAAGAGTGACTTAACGGAGACCGTTTCGCCCGCTTTGATGGCAAATTTGGCCGTGGCGGCAGCCTCTATGGCATCACCGACCACGACATCACCACCGTGGAAGTTGCCGGTTACCTCAAGCGTTCCGTCATCGATTTGTGTTTCGCTGACGGTGACGGTTTGGGCAAAGTTCACCGTATTGTCCCCTAATTTGCGTAGCGTCCCTTCACCATTGATGAGGTTGGCAAGCGTGAGGTTGTCTGAGCGATTAAGGGCGAGAGTTGTACCGCTCTCGACCGTAATGTCGCCCGCACCCGCACTACCCGTCGTCCCACCGTTACCCAGTTGCACCGAGCCTGCGGTGATGTGGGTGCCCCCACTATAGGTATTGTCGGCCGCTAAGATGAGATTACCCGCCCCTATTTTCTTTATTGACCCTGTGCCAGAGATCGCTGCGTTGGCTGCCTGAGTATAGGCACCCGTGGCACTGGTATCCAATTCCAGTTCACCTTGAATATCCAGTACGTCCCGATCAGACCCCGACACGGTATTGATGTTGTCGAATAACGTGCCAGCCTGTGTTACCTTCAACTTCGCATTGTCGAAGTAAATCTTTGCGAGTGTTTGCGAGCTTCCCGTGTTGATCTTACCGACAGTAAGTTGCGCTCCCCCGGAGACAGTCAATATCCCCGCGCCATTGTGACCCTCACCCGTGTCGCCGACGACGAATTCTTCACCTGCCGTGAACGTTGTGCCCTCTCCATCAATCGTCAAATAAGCGAGGTCTGTGGTACTACGCCACGCGCCAATGCCGACATTATACGGGGTGGTCACGGTGGCACCGTTATAGACATTCATGAACCCAAAGTTGGTACGTCCCACTTCAAGCCAAGAAGTTCTCCCGTCCGGGAGGCGACCCCTTAGGGTGAGTTTGCCCCCATCAATGTCAACATTGGATCCGCTAATCGCTACAGTATTTGCATCGCTAGGACTTTGGCTTACCCCTCTGACGTAGGCCGTCACTTGGAAGTTGAGATTGGAAATGGTCAACTCCCCCGTCGAGGTGATGAGAACGTGTATGGGACCTTGGTTGGAATACTGAGGATCCCCAAAGCGCACAGCACCTTGTCCTGTTTTTGAGACGGCGGTAGTAATGGTCTCCGTATAGGAGCCTTGATACGGTGTCGCTGCGGCTTGGGCATTCGCCATGGGCAACCCAGCGAGAGCAAACACGAGTGCACTCAAAAGGGCTTTGTATTGGAATCGCTCAGTGCGTTTAGGCGTTGAGTGATGAGAGGAACTAGGGTTGGAAGAAGGCTTTCCATTGGCAGAGGTGAGTTCAGAAACACATTGCCAAAGGCATAATACGTCATTCCAAATGACACGAAAGACTCTATTTCTGAGTTTCTCAAAATGGCTACCATCGATCATCAAAAAAGAATGTAAATATTT
>CAJJMF010000057.1 GCA_905192805.1 uncultured Sutterella sp.
AAGGCACTGTCAGAATCGCGTTGCACGAACTGTCAAAATCGCGTTGCGCTAACAAGCGGTTGGGGATTTTTGCAAATAACGCCTAATTCCTATATCATATGGATCTTGGCGGGTCCCCTCGCATGCTGTCCCCAGCGACCTGGTCAGGTCGGGAACGAAGCAGCCAAGCTGGTTTGCAGCAGTGCCGAGGATAAGGCTCGCCATTTTCATCTCGACCATGCCCGTGACAATGCCCTATGGGTTCGTGTCTTCCTCAGTCGACCCTTGTGAGGTTTGACCCCTACTGGCGCGTTGCCCGACTTTTACTGGGCCTAAAGCCTATGAACCAGTCTTTGTATCTTCTTTTCTTGGTGACTGCAGCCACGACGGTGGCCACGCCAGGACCGGGTGTATTGATGACCTTGATGAAATCGGTGCGCTATGGCTATACCGGGGCGCGCTGGACGATCCTTGGAACGGCAACAGGGACGATCATCATGGGGCTGATATCCGCCACGGGTTTAGGGGTGATTCTTTCACACACGCCAAGCGCTTATAACGGATTGCGTATCTTGGGTGCTCTCTACATGATCTGGTTGGGTATCAAGAATTTTCGCGTCAAAGCGATGGACCTTGAAAGTGTTATTCGCCGCAAAGACGTCGCCAATGCCTTGACGCAGACTGTTCCTAATGATGAGATTCGTCGTTTTCCTTTCTTCATGGAAGGTATTACGTTACAGATGACGAACCCCATGCTCATCATGTTCTTCCTTTCGTTATTCCCTCAGTTTATCGACCCCGCCTACGACTACGTTGGACAGTTCGTGTTACTCACGATTACGTATTTCTCCCTTGTACTGGTGATTCACACCGTCTATAGCCTAGTGACAGGCCACTACCGCGCGTTATTAAAGAGCCAACGTATGACACAGTGGATTTATCGTATTGGCGGATCCTTATTCATTTTGTTAGCTTTCTTAGTGTTAAAGTCTGTGCTACAGAGCTGGGTTGCCTAGCGACTGAGCTGGACTATTGGAGTGATGTGTTATGAGTAGTTTTGAAATCCGTCCTGTGCGTCGTGAAGACTGTGCAACGGTTCGTGAGTTGATTTTTGCCTTGGCGCGTTACGAACGTCTCGAAGACCAATGCAAAGCCACGGTGGAACAATTGGAAGAAGAACTCTTTGGACCGAAGTCAGTGATTCGTTGTGTGCTTGCCTGGGAAAAGGATGACGCGGGTGTGGAGACTCCCGTAGGCTTTGCCCTCTATTTCTTCAATTTCTCGACCTTCTTAACCAAGCGCGGTTTGTATTTGGAAGACCTTTTTGTGAAGGAAGAATGCCGAGGAAAAGGCTACGGCAAAGCACTGATCAAATATCTGGCTCGTGAAGCGGTGCGAGAAGGCTGCGGGCGTTTTGACTGGGTGGTACTCGATTGGAATCAGTTGGCCATCGATTTTTATGAACGTATGGGCGCTCGTATTTTGCAAGACTGGCGTATTTGTCGCTTAGAAGGCGAATCGTTAGCAAAAGCTGCCCAGTAAGGGCAGGATCTAAGGGGGCGCGTTCACGTGCCCCTTTGTTCACTGGGTGTAGAGATTTCGTTAAAATGTGGGGACAGGTTTATCCTTGTTCCAGTATTTATCCGTTCACCGATCCTCTAGGAAAGTAGCATGAGCAGTAACTATCAGGTGTTAGCCCGAAAATGGCGTCCACACGACTTTGAAAGCCTTGTTGGGCAAGATCACGTTGTCACTGCCTTAACGCGTGCTCTCGAAGAAAAGCGTCTGCACCATGCTTACCTCTTTACGGGGACGCGTGGTGTGGGTAAGACCACCGTCTCGCGTATTTTCGCTAAAGCGCTCAATTGCCAAGGGGCCGATGGCAACGGGGATATTACCGCGCATCCGTGTGGGGTGTGCGAAGCCTGCCGTGCGATTGACGAAGGACGTTTCCCGGACTATATCGAAATGGACGCGGCCTCGAACCGCTCCGTTGAGGACATTACACCGTTATTGGATAAGGCCGTCTACCCGCCTACGAATGGTCGTTTCAAGGTCTACATGATTGACGAAGTGCATATGATGACCACGACCGCTTTCAATGCCATGCTCAAGACGCTCGAAGAACCGCCCGAGTATGTGAAATTCATTTTGGCAACGACGGATCCTCAGAAAGTGCCCATCACCGTGCTTTCACGGTGTCTGCAATTTAATTTACGCAACATGACCCCCGCCGGGATTGTCTCGCACATGTCCCATATCCTCACGGAGGAAAAGATTGCGTTTGAAGAACCCGCCCTTAAACTGCTCGCGAGCGGTGCTCGTGGTTCTATGCGTGACGGGTTGTCGCTCTTGGATCAGGCGATTGCGTATTGCGGCAACACCATCCATGCCGAGGGTGTTCGGCAGATGCTGGGCATGAGCCGCTCGGAAAGTTTGGTGGAAATTTTGGATGCCTTAATGGCGGGCGATGGGGCTAAGATGATTCAAGTGGCGGATTCGATGGCCCTTCAGGGGGTGTCGTTTGCTCAGGCGCTTCGCGACTTGGCCGGACTGTTACATCGCTTGGCACTCTTTCAACGTATTCCAGGCGTGGATATGAAAGAGGAGCTGGATGCCCCCCTGCTAACCCGACTGTCGCAAGCATTTAGTCCTGAGGAAGTGCAACTCTACTATCAAATCGTCATTCATGGTCGTAATGATTTGAGTCTGGCACCGGACGATTATGCGGGATTTACGATGACGCTGTTACGTTTGTTGGCATTTAAGCCTTCGGACGCCCGCGGGTATCGAGCGGTTGCTCCCCGTGATGGGGGACAACCGAGTCTGGCGAGTCCGCCCGCTCCTGCGCCAGTGGTGGCACAGCGTGAAGCGCCCCCTGCGCCCGTCGTGAAGACTCCCTCCGTAACGTCCCCGCCGCCCGTGGTACCGACGACTCCCGCGCCCAGCATTTTATCCTCGGGCGAGGATGGGGCAGACACTCCGGAGTACGATGACTCCAATCCGCCTTGGGGGGAGCCTGACGCCAGTTGAGGATGTCCCAGAAGAGCCTGCAGGTTACTATTACAACGACGTTGACGTGCCTGACACATCAAACTCTTCACTCAATTGGCGTAAAGTGGTAGAAAATGCCCAACTTACGGGACCCATGAAAAACTTAGCCTATCAAGCTCAAGTGTTAACCTTGGAGTCGACTCAAGTGAACTTGCGTTTGCCTGTGGCAGCGTTTGCGACGGAAAAGAATCGACTCTACCTTGAGCAACAACTCTCACGTTACTTTGGGCGTCCGTTTTATGTTCGTTTTGAGGTCGGTGAGTTGACCAGTGAAACGGTCGGCGAAGTGGTGACAAAAGAGAAGATCCAGGCGAAATTGGATCGCATTGAACGCTTTAAGAAGGCGCCCCTTGTGAAGCAATTTATGCAAGAATTAGGGGCGGTGGTGGATGATAACACCGTAAAAGATCGTCATTAATTTTTTGAGGAAAGGAATATCCCTATGCGTGGATTTGGTGGTGGAAACAATATGATGGCTCAGGCACAGCGTATGCAGAGTTTGCTCGCTGGCTTACAAGAAAAGATGGCTCAGACCGAATTTGAAGGCAGCGCGGCCAATGGCGCGGTGACGGTCACGGTGACGGGCGATTCGACGTGCCGTCGTGTGCACATTGATCCCGCGGTGGTGGATACGGATGATTTGGCCATGTTGGAAGACTTGTTGACGCTCGCGTTTAACAATGCTCAGAAAAATGCCAAGGATCAGTACGACGCCATGGTACGTAAGACGATCCCGTTGCCTCCTGGGATGAAATTACCCTTCTAATGGGTAGGGTTAAGGGTCTCAAGACACTATGGCAATCCGTCAAACCGGTGTGGTCGCGACACTGATCGAATTACTCCAAAAGCTTCCGGGGTATGGGCCGATGTCGGCCCAACGAGCAGCGTATTGGTTACTCAAAGAACCTGAAAGTCGCATTACTCCGTTACTCGAAGCACTCGAGGACGCCCGCACCAAAGTGCACCGTTGCCCGCTGTGTAACACGTTTACCGAAGGGGGCCTGTGCGAGATTTGCCAAGATGAATCACGCGATCGCTCGTTATTGTGTGTTGTCGAAGGCGTTGCCGATCAAGAGGCCCTCGAAAACTCCCTGGCTTGGCCGGGACGCTATTTCGTCTTATCGGGACGTCTCAATCCCATTGAGGGTAATGGCCCCAATGAAATTGGGTTACCGAAACTCTTAGAACGGATCGATCAGGGACTCGCAGAGGAGTCGTTGCGTGAGGTGGTGATTGCCACAAGCTATACCCCCGAAGGGGATGCGACGGCTTACTATTTAATCGATTTACTGCAAAAGCGTAAACCCGGACTTCGCGTCACGCGTTTGGCTCGTGGGCTTCCCACTGGCATTGAAATTAAATACACCGACCTTAACACGATTGCCAATGCGGTCTATTCCCGAAAAGATTTTTAAAGAGATCACGCTATGAGTATCAATACCGTGGAAAATGCTCTCACCGAAGCGCGTTGGGCGCTCGATGAGTTACTCAATAATCGCCAAGCGTTGGCTGCCATTGATCAGGCGGGGCAACTGATGGCCCAAACGATTAAGGCGGGCGGCAAAATCATGAGTTGTGGCAACGGGGGGAGCCTCTGTGATGCCATGCATTTTGCGGAAGAAATGACTGGGCGTTATCGAAAAAATCGTCCGGCCTATGCGGCGGTAGCGATTGCGGATGCTTCTCATATCGCGTGTGTGGGTAATGACTATGGCTATGAGTATGTCTTTAGTCGTTATGTCGAGGCACACGGACGTCCCGATGACGTGCTTCTGGCTATCTCGACCTCGGGAACAAGTAAGAACGTATTAAAAGCCATCGAGGCGGCGCGTTCTCGTGGGGTCAAAGTGGTGGCGATGACTGGCAAAGCGGAGTCGCCCGTTGCTCAGCTGGCCGATGTCGCGATTGTGACACCGGCGGGTAAATGGGCGGACCGTGTTCAGGAATTGCATATCAAAGCCATTCACATCATGATCGAATTGGTTGAGCGCGAGCTCAATCCAGAAAACTATCGCGAAGAATAGCCGGGGTGTTGTGTGTTGAACGCACCCCGTGAGGGGGGGTGAGCGATGAAAGTTTTTGCTATGTCGAGCAAAAATCGCCCTAAAAATTGATAAAATGGGCGCGCAAACGAAACCCCATTCTGGGGACTCCAGCGAGGCCCCCATCAATGAAATCCATACAAACGCCCGGGATTGCCAAGGTGACAAGACCCGGGCGTTGAATTTTTTGTAGTCAATTTGAGAACATTAAAATTATGCTGAATAACCGTATTCCGATTACTTCTCGTGGTGCTGAAAAACTGAAGGCTGAATTGGAGTATCTGAAAAAGACGGCTCGCCCCGCTGTGGTGGCTGCCATTGCCGAAGCCCGTGAAAAAGGCGACTTGTCGGAAAATGCCGAATATGATGCTGCGCGTGAAGAGCAGGGCCATATTGAAGGGCGTATTGCTGAATTGGAAGGGAAGATCCCTGCGTTGCAGATTATCGATCCGGCCGAGTTGGATGCCGGGGAACGCATCGTGTTTGGCGCTACCGTGACGTTGTACGATGAGGAAGATGATTCGACCGTTACCTATCAAATTGTGGGTGACGATGAAGCCGATATCAAAGAAAACCGTATTTCGGTCTCGAGTCCGATTGCACGTGCGTTAATTGGCAAAAACGAAGGCGATATGGTGCAATTTCGCGCTCCCAAGGGTTTGGTGAGTTTTGAGATTGAATCGGTCGAATACGTGTAAAAAGAAAAAGCCGATTCAACGAGGGAGGCTCTGAATCGGCTTAAATCGCGTGGAGTGAGTTATTTCGCCATGGCAGCTTTCTTGGTTACGCGAGTACGCTTAGGACGTGCACGACGGGGGGCAGTCTCGACGCGCTTTTTCTTTTCACCCGGTTTTTTCGATGCAACCTTCTTGGTGGCGGTCTTGGGTTGACGCTTCGCAGGCGCTTGAGGCTCTTGCTTTTGCCCCGCGAGGCTAATACGACCCATGGTGAGCGCCGCTAAACGGCTGGCCGCTTCGGTATCGACGTCTTCGTCTTGATCGCTCGGGCGCCAGAGAACCAGTAGCTTACCGATGAGTTGAACGCGTGCAGCGCCAAGGGTTTCAGCCACTTCCGCAAAAATCGATTCCAATTCTTCACGATCATCAGTCGGAACGCGAACTTTGATCAGTTCGTGAGCCTTGAGGGCTCGGTCGATTTCGTTCATCACGGCTTGCGTCAATCCGTTGGCGCCTAAGAGAACAACCGGATCGAGATGATGGGCTTTAGCGCGCAATGCCAAACGCGTATCGCGCGAGAGAATAATTTCTTTCATAGTCAAAACAATTCAGGGGATTTTAAAAATCCGAAAAAATTATGCCAGTAGCAACTAAAAAATTACGATCAAACCGCGCTTGGATCGAACGCCATATTAATGATCCGTTCGTGAAGCGTTCCAAGTCGGAGGGTTATCGTGCACGTTCGGTGTATAAATTAACCGAATTAGACGATCGTGAGAAGCTTTTGCGCCCCGGCTTAACCGTGGTCGACCTGGGGGCCGCACCCGGAAGTTGGACACAGATTGTACGCGAGCGTCTGGTTGACAAATCGGGTCAACTCCGTGGCCGCATCATTGCCATGGATATTCTGCCGATGGACCCCATTGACGGGGTCGTGTTCCTGCAAGGGGATTTCCGTGAGCAGGAAGTGGCAGACAAATTATCAGAAATTCTCGACGGAGGCAAGGTCGATGTCGTTTTAAGTGATATGGCGCCGAATTTGTCGGGGATTCCAGCGGCCGATGCGGCACGTTCCCTCTTACTCAATGAGTTGGCATTGGAATTTTGCGAACAGCATTTGGCTAAAAACGGCGTCTTTGTCACTAAGGCCTTCCAAGGTTCGGGGTTTTCGCAATACGTCGAAGCGCTCAAGAAAACCTTTAAAAAAGTCGATATTCGTAAGCCCGCTGCGTCGCGCGATACGTCGGCTGAGGTGTATTTGGTAGCACGCCACTTAAAATAAGTGTTCGATCCAGAGCCCCCGAATGCATGCAATAAACCGATACGCTTTTTTTACACGAATTAACCCGTTTTAGTGCAAAAAGACGAAGTGAACGACCCCGTTTGAACCCACTCTAGGTACAATGGTAGAACAGGTCTTTAAAGCTACCATTGTCTCAGCGTGACCAAATGGGTCTTGCTTTGAGCCAACCGTAAGCTGATAACAAAATAAAACATCGCTGATGAGTGATCGGACGAGGCACGGTGTAGAGTCAATGTCTCGATTCGGTTCACCCTAGGAGAGAAAATTGAATACGCGTAAATATGCACAATTTTTGGTACTGATATTTTTAGGCACCATGCTTTTTGTGCTGTTTAGACAATACGACGGTCACAATACCAAAGCCGATGCAGTGAGCTATACCCAGTTCATGCAAGACGCCAAAGATGGGAAAGTTCGCCGAGTCGATGTGCAAGGTCGACGTTTAACGGTCACACCACAGACGGGTGCTACCTATGAGATCACCAGCCCGGGTGACTTATGGATGGTGGAAGAACTTCGTAAAAGTGGGGTGCAGGTTTATGGCAAACCCGATGAAGAGCCGTCCTTGTTAACCAGCATTTTTGTGTCCTGGTTCCCGATGTTGCTCTTGATTGGCGTATGGATCTTTTTCATGCGTCGCATGCAAGGGGGCTCAGGTGGCGCAGGTGGTGCCTTCTCGTTTGGTAAGTCCAAAGCCCGTATGCTCGACGAAGAAGCGAACAAAGTGCGCTTCAAGGACGTCGCTGGTTGCGATGAAGCCAAAGAAGAAGTTCAGGAAATCGTGGACTTCTTGAAGGATCCGGGTAAATTCCAGCGCTTAGGGGGTCGTATCCCACGTGGCGTACTCTTGGTAGGGTCTCCGGGTACGGGTAAAACCTTGTTGGCGAAAGCGATCGCTGGGGAAGCGGGCGTCCCGTTCTTCACGATTTCGGGTTCTGACTTCGTCGAAATGTTCGTTGGGGTTGGGGCTGCACGCGTTCGTGACATGTTTGAAAACGCCAAGAAAAATGCCCCCTGCATCATCTTCATTGACGAAATTGATGCGGTTGGTCGTCAACGTGGCGCCGGCGTCGGTGGGGGTAACGACGAACGTGAACAGACCTTAAATCAGATGCTCGTTGAAATGGACGGCTTTGATACTGGGGCTACGGTGATTGTGATCGCTGCCACCAACCGTCCTGATGTGTTGGACCCTGCCTTATTGCGTCCGGGTCGCTTTGACCGTCAGGTCGTGGTGCCTCTGCCGGATATCCGTGGTCGTGAACAGATTTTACGCGTGCACATGCGCAAGATCCCTGTGGGTAAGGACGTGGATGAGTCGATCATTGCTCGCGGTACGCCGGGATTCTCTGGGGCGGACTTAGCCAACTTAGTCAACGAATCCGCCCTCTTTGCTGCCCGCCGTAACGCGCGCGTGGTGGAAATGCGTGACTTCGAACAAGCGAAAGATAAGATCATGATGGGTGCGGAACGTCGCGCCATGGTCATGAGCGAAGAGGAACGTCGCAATACGGCCTACCATGAATCGGGTCACGCCGTGGTGGCGCGCATGGTACCGAAGTCGGACCCTGTGCATAAGGTAACGATTATTCCGCGTGGTCGTGCCTTAGGGGTCACGATGCAGTTGCCGCAAGAAGATCACTACTCTTACGATCGCCAATACATTCTCTCGCGTATTGCGATTCTCTTTGGGGGGCGTATTGCGGAAGAGCTCTTCATGAATCAAATGACGACCGGTGCTTCGAACGACTTCGAACGCGCGACGGAACTTGCGCGTGATATGGTGACCCGCTACGGGATGAGTGACAAGTTAGGGGTGATGGTGTATGCCGATGCCCAAACCGAAGGCTTCCTTAATTACCGTCCCTCGAGCGTGTCGACCATCTCCGAAGCGACCCAGCAACAGGTGGACGCCGAAATTCGTCGTATCTTGGACGAACAGTACGCGTTAGCGCGCAAGATTCTCGATGAGAACCGCGATAAGATGCATCGTATGGCGAAGGCCCTTCTTGACTGGGAAACGATTGATGTCGAGCAGATCGATGACATCATGGCAGGTAAGGAACCGCGTCCGCCCAAGAATTGGAATCCGACGTCGGAGTCGGATACTAAGGGCAATCCGCCCGCGGGTTCGCCAGATGTTGCGCCCGCTGAGGATGCCGCTACGGTGAATCCGGTGGACGCGACGGCAAACACCCCTCAAGGAGACTCGAGTGGGACGACGTCGGCGGGAGCGCCTTCCCCCGATGTCCGAGCAACACCCGAAACTCCCAAGGATGATGTCGAGCGTTAATCGCTAAAATAATGAGGCCACTGATTCCGAAAGGCAGTGGCCTTTTCCTTGTTTCAAAGTTTCGTGTCGGTGGCGCTGTTCACGACGACCGTCGATTGAATTCCTAAGGATGACTGATGTTTGACTTTCATACGACCGACCTCTCTTCACTGTTTGCTTCTACTCGTGCGACGCACTGGCGTTGTGCGGATGTGATGCTCGATTTACGCCGTCCTCAAATCATGGGCATTTTGAATGTAACCCCCGATTCCTTTTCCGATGGGGGGGAACATGCTCAACTGGCTCAAGCCATCGCTTGGGCACGCCGTATGAAGGATGAAGGAGCTGACATTATCGATGTGGGCGGGGAGTCTACACGCCCAGGCTTTGATGAAGAGGGGGTGAGTTTAGAGGAAGAGCGCCGTCGCGTGATTCCTGTGGTACAAGCCCTTTTATCGGAAGGCTTTTGTGTCAGTGTGGATACCTCCAAACCCGAAATCATGCTCGAGTGTGCCCGATTAGGGGTGCATATTCTCAATGACATTCGTGGTTTTACCCAACCAGGGGCACTCGAGGCAGCTGCCAGTACGACGTGTGGTCTGTGTGTGATGCATCGTGCCCACAGCACCGATTATGCGGATTTGCTTGAGGATATTGAATCGTTTTTATTGACCCAAACCGAGCTCTTAAAGGGCTTAGGTGTGTCGGCCGATCGTATTTGCTGGGACCCTGGTATTGGGTTTGGAAAGACGGTGGAACAAAATTATCAGTTGATGGCAGCAACCGATCGTTGGGTGGAGTCGGGCTACCCAGTGTTAATGGGGCTCTCGCGGAAATCGTCGATTGGCGCGGTGACGGGACACAGTGCTCCCAAAGACCGCGTGGTCGGTAGCGTTACGGGAGCCGTGCTTTGCGCCGATTTGGGCGCCCAAATTCTTCGTGTCCATGACTGTTTAGCCACACGCGATGGTTTATCCGTCTGGGCAGCTTTCAAATTAGGAACACTCGCTAATGAGCGTGCACGCTCGGATGATCGCTAAACGAGCATCCTCGAGCCAATAAACTGTTTTTTCAGATAAAGGATCAACGATGAGCCGTCGTTATTTTGGTACGGATGGAGTTCGCGGTTTAGTGGGGCAAAGCCCGATTACCCCGGAATTCGTCATGAAGTTGGGGCAGGCTGCCGGGCGTGTGTTTGCACGTCATCATGCTGGACGTCGTGTGAGTGTCTTGATCGGTAAAGATACCCGCATCTCAGGCTACATGCTCGAAGCAGCGCTACAGGCTGGATTTTCTTCGGCCGGTGTGGACGTGGTTCTGTGCGGCCCGATCCCGACGCCAGCCGTGGCCTACCTCACCCGTGCGTTACGTTTAGAGGCAGGGGTAGTGATTTCTGCAAGCCACAATCCCTACTATGACAATGGGATCAAGTTCTTTAGCGCCGAAGGCACGAAGCTCCCCGATAGTGTGGAACTCGAGATCGAAGACGAGTTGGATCGCGGGTTCTCGACGGTTCCCTCCAAGGATTTGGGGAAGGCCCGTCGTCTGGATGATGCTTCTGGTCGCTATATTGAATTCTGTAAGTCAACGTTTGCGAACGAATTCGACCTTAAAGGGATGCGCATTTTGGTGGATTGTGCCAACGGCGCTGCGTACCATGTGGCGCCTGACGTATTCCATGAACTGGGGGCGCATGTGGAGGTGATTGGCAATAAACCCAATGGACTCAATATTAATGAGGGAGTGGGGGCCACGCATACCGACAAACTGTCCGAGTGGACTCGAGAGGCTGGCTGCGACATTGGGGTGAGTTTAGATGGGGACGCGGACCGTCTGATCATGGCAGACAGTGAAGGGCACGTCTATAACGGTGACGAGTTACTTTATGTGATGGTTAAGGATCGTCTCGAAACGGGCCCCGTTCCAGGTGTTGTTGGCACCCTGATGACGAACTATGCGCTAGAAAAAGCGCTCCAATCGCTTGGCATTGAATTGGTTCGTGCGAAGGTAGGCGATCGCTATGTCCTCGAAGCGCTCAAAGAAAAAGGATGGCTTTTAGGAGGGGAATCCTCGGGGCATTTGCTCGCTTTGGATAAGCAAACAACGGGCGATGGGATCGTGAGTGCATTGCAGGTTCTCGCCGCTATGAAGCGTCGTTCCCTCTCGCTCAGGGAATTGACGGCAGAACTCAAAATGATGCCTCAGATATTGATTAATAAAAAGATTCCAAAAGGGTATCCATGGGAATCCGATGAGGCTTTTATGCAGGCCGTTAAAAATGCTCAAGAGGCATTATTCGGTAATGGCCGTATTTTAATTCGACCGTCAGGAACGGAGCCATTACTGAGAATTATGGTGGAGTCCGAAGACGAGAATTTTGCAAGAAAATGGGCTACAATGGTTTCAGAAGCATTAACGGTAAATGCTGACAATTAATTAATAACCGAAATACCCGTAAACGGGTTGGGCGGTTATGTTTAACCCAACCGGAGAGATTTATGGCTGAAGAAAACAAAGCTGTAGAAACCAAAGAAGCCCCTGTGGCTGAAGAAAAGGCTGCCGCCCCTGCTGATCAGGGTCCTTTTGTGCACACCCTGCGTTTTTATTTGATTGGCGGGCAAACCTTTACGCTTAACGAAGTGACCAACTCCTCTGAGCCCTCTACGAACGTGATCGCGTTTATTAACGCTTGGCGTGAAAATCGTGATGTTTGGCATAGCCCGAACGGTGACCCGCGTTTTGGCGTGCGCGTGCGTGACGTGGCCTTGTATGAATATGGCATCGCCCGTGCAGAAGCGAAGCCTGCTGAGGCTGAGGCGAAGGCTGAAGAAGAAAAGCCGGCTGAGTAATTGGTTCTTCTAAGAGGAGTGGCGTAGAATTATCATTCTTGCCACTCTTTTTTATTGCTGACACCCGCGCTTGAGTGAGCACAAACCGTTCACCCAAGGAGTGCCAAAACCAACTCGTCAGCGTAGGTTCTGAGGATAGATTGTCTATGAAGCAAATCGTTGCGATTATTAAACCGTTTAAATTAGACGAGGTGCGTGAGGCGCTGGCGGACGTTGGGGTGCATGGGTTAACCGTGACCGAAGTGAAGGGATTTGGGCGCCAAAAAGGCCATACCGAACTCTACCGTGGAGCGGAATACGTCGTTGACTTCTTGCCAAAGTTAAAAATTGAATCGGTCGTGAGCGATGATATTTTGGAACAGGCGATTGAGGCGATTCGTCAGGCGGCCTACACAGGCAAAATTGGTGACGGCAAAATTTTCATCTTTGATGTGGAGCAGGTGATTCGTATTCGTACCGGGGAAACCGGAGAAGGGGCCATCTAAGCCTCGGCTGCTGATCACAAAAAACGCAGTGCGCTCAGAGGAGACACTGCGTTTTTTATTGCGATACGTGCCGCTTAGTCGTTTTTCTCTAATAAAACTAACAACGCTCCTTGGCTCCCCTCATTAACGGGGGATTCGGCAAACGCCATCACGCCAGGGAATTGCTTTAGCCAGCGCGGAACCAAGTCTTTGAGTTTTCCCACGCCATTTTGACTGTTATAGCCCACTCCATGGACGACCCGTAAACAACGGTACCCACGACGGGAGCTTTCTAAAATGAAGTCTAAGAGGTGCACGCGGGCCTCTTCGACTTGATATTCATGCAAGTCAATCCAGGCTTGTACTGTGCAGAATCC
>CAJJMF010000058.1 GCA_905192805.1 uncultured Sutterella sp.
CCCTCTTCCCGATTTTAAAAGCCGTTGGCACCTCACCCGCGGCGGGCGCTGCCGTGATTGGTACTTCCGCTGGGATGACCTTTGCACCAACGGCAGGGACCGCAAACCTCGCGGCGAAAGTCGCGGGACTGGATCCGATTATCTATTTGGTGGAATACCAGCTCAAGCTCGCCGTCCCCACCTTGATCGTGGCGACCGTCGCCCACTACTTTGTGCAGAAATACTACGACAAGAAAAATGATGACGTCTACACGACGGCCGAAGAAGTGAAGGCCGCCGACGTTCCCGAGGTCCCCGCCTTCTATGCGCTCTTTCCGGTCTTGCCGATTGCGCTACTCATTATCTTCTCGAAATTGGTCGTGGCTTCGATCAAGTTGGACACCGTGAGTGCGCTTTTCCTCGTGTGGATTCTGGTCGTGGTGGTCGAAGTCCTTCGTTACCGTGACGTCAAGAAAGTCTTCAAAGACGCCATGAGCATGTTCCAGAGTATGGGCAAGATGTTTGGGGGGATTGTCGCACTCATTATTTGTGCGGAATTCTTTGCG
This sequence comes from uncultured Sutterella sp., assembly GCA_905192805.1. GTDB lineage: Bacteria > Pseudomonadota > Gammaproteobacteria > Burkholderiales > Burkholderiaceae_F > Sutterella. The sequence continues at coordinate 546 of CAJJMF010000058.1, forward strand.
ACGGCCTTGAAAGCCTCGGGCCTCATTGATCTCTTAATTGATTCCGCACAGGGCGTTGGGGCTGGGATGGGTTCCATGACCGTGATCCTCACCGGGATTGTGTCACTCGTGACCTTCTTGACGGGCTCGGGCGTGGGTGCCTACTCCTCCTTTGCCACCTTAGCGCCGGAAGTGGCTCATGGGCTCTCGGGCGCAGTGCCCGCACTCGTGACGCCGATGCAATTTGCCTCCGGCATGGTGCGTGCCATGACACCAGTGGCGGGGGTTATCATTGCGGTCGCTGGGGCCGCGGGGATTACCCCGATGGCGGTGGTGCGTCGTACCTGGATTCCCATGACCTGTGGGATGCTCACCACGCTTATTGTCAATCAGGTCTTCTTCGGGTAAGCGACCCGACTGCTTTCCCTGAGGCGGTCTAGGACGCCGCCTCGCTCCTCGTCCCCGCTTTGACTGGCCACTCCACCCGGGCTAAGACAAAGCGGGGTTTTCGTTACGCGGCGCTCCCTTTGGGATTGTGTCCTTTTTACCACAACTTAAAAGAAAAATTTGACGTCCCTAAGGCATCTCCCACTGGATACACGTATTGGATCAACGATTAAACGGTTTTGTCATGCTAATCGCCCCGTCATGGCTCGGTTTCAGGTACAGTGTCTCCCAGAAAGGAGGTTTTTACATGACAACGATCCCCGAAACCTTATTTAATGACGCAAAGACGCTGCTTCGCGGTGTCGAAGCCCAGTATGGGGTACGTATTCTTTATGCCGCCGAGGCAGGTAGCCGTAGCTGGGGGTTTGCATCCACCAATGCCGACGTCGACGTGCGGTTTATTTATGTCCGTCCGGTCAAACATTACTTACGGTTGACGCAGCCCGAAGAAACCATCGTGCACGAAGCCGATGCGATGTGGGACATTAAAGGTTGGGATTTACGTCATGTATTAACGACGTTGCGCGACGGCGATACGACGCTCGTGCAGTGGCTCTACTCTCCGATCGTTTATCGCAACCATCCGCTCTTTTTGTCGGAGATGCGCAAGCTCTTAGATAAAGCGCACCCGCTCTCGCGGCTCTATTGGTCGTATCGCTCCACGGCGCACGCCCACGCGGTGATGCTTCGTAACGAAACCGAAGTGAGCGTGAAACGCTTTATCTATATCGTGCAGGCTGTCTTAGCGTTCACCTGGGTCGAACGGAAAGCGACGATCCCGCCGATGCGCTTTGATGAATTAGTCAAGGGCCTCATCACGGACGAAGCCCTACTCACGGAAATCGATACGCTCATCCAAATTAAGCGCAACAGCGTCGAAGACGCTATGGCCGATAAACGGGTGTTTAACCATACGGTAGCGTTTATCGAAGAAGCGTTTACGACGACGCGTCCTCCGGAAGTGGACTTCCAGCGTTTAGAAGAAGATACGCTCGATCAGTTCTTCTTACAGTGGATTGGGTATCAAACGAGCACGCTGTTGAGCGCCACCTAACGCCTAACGTTGCCACCCGTACACGAATGCGAGGCGAAGCCATCCGTGCTTCGCCTTTTTGCCGTCGGTGCCAAAGGCTTAGCGGATGCTACCGCAATCGAGCGTTTGGCAACGAAATTGTGACAATCTCTTAATTTTTCAAAAATAATAGTTTGTCACTATAACACACTAAAACCAATTATTGGCAGGCGATATTACAGTGATGAAATTTCAATTTTATTCGTATGAAAAGTGAACCACTTTTCATAAGCAAACTTAAGTAATTGAAATATAAAGAAAATTGCAATTCACCTGCATCTATTTGACGGACTGCGCTAAAAAGCGTAGGATTGAGGCATTAGATCATTTCACTTTGATTTATGCTCGTCTACCCATTTTGTCACGCTTGTCACGACTGGGTAAACGCGCCCTTCTCACGTGTGGATGGGGACGGTGAATCCCCGTCTGCGATGACGATCTCGCTCGTGAGAATTTTGTTCCCAAAAATACAAAAACTATGTTAAGTCTATATCCCGTTACGTTGAATGCCTTGAACATTCTCAAGGCCAAACTGCCTGAAGACGGTACCGGTGACTGTAACCTCTCCATGGCCAGTTTGATTACCCGTGCGAAAGAGCACGAGGTGGAGTACGCCTGTCTGGTGGGGCGTCTGGTGTTACGCTGGCGCCCCGCAGCCAAGTCGCCGATGGTCTGGATTTGGCCCGCCGACTGCAACTTGTGTCCTACCCTCCTCAAAGCGCTTGAAGCGCAAAGTATCGCCATGGGGGAACCCTTACGTATCTACGGCACCCTCCCTTGGCTTGAAGAACAATTTAAAGAAACGTGGCCCGAACGCGCTTATACGCTCACCACGTCGGAAGACTGGGGGGATTACCTCTATTCGCGTGAATCCCTCGTCAAACTCGAAGGCCGTAAATTGGCCGGTAAGCGTAACTTTGTGAAGCGTTACAAAGCGCAAAATCCGAACGCGCAATTTTTGCCCTTAAATGCCGAGACGATCCCGTTAGCCAAAACGTTTTTAGCCAATTGGTATGCAGAACATCAACCGTTAAACGACACGATGCAGGCCGAAGCCGATGCGATCGCGATGGCCTTTGAGCACTTTGATGCGCTCGGATTAACGGGTGGCGTCTTGATGTCGGAGGGCGTCGTGCATGGGTTTACCTACGGCTCGATGCTCACTGAAGAAATGTTTGCGGTGCATATTGAAAAAGCCGATCGTACGGTGACAGGGGCCTATCCGGCCTTGGCGTCCTTCTTTGCGGCGAGCTTACCCGAGCGCTATCGCATTATTAATCGTGAAGAAGACTTAGGGATTCCAGGGTTGCGTAAAGCCAAAGAAGACTGGAACCCGATGGGTCGCCTCGAAAAAGGCTATATCACGGTGATGCCTGAAGGCGGTGGTGAAGCCTAAACACCCGATTCCCTGATTGAAAACTCCGAAAGACGACAGCGAACTTTCGGAGTTTTTCTTGGGCGCGAGGCATTCGCCTAGCTAGTAGCCTCACACCAAGAGTTTTGTCATGGCAGCGCCGGCCACCATCAGGAGTAACCCAGCCACTTTTTTGGCATTGAGCGCTTGACGACGGGTCCCAAAGAGCCCCCAGTAGTCGACGATCATACCGCCTACGGTCGCCCCCATCAAAATACAAATCATCGTGGTCCCGGTCCCGATGGTCTGCGACAAAATCACCGTCACGTAGATGAAGATCGCGCCAACGAGCCCTCCGAGCCAAATCCACCACGGATCGCGCTCGGCACTTCGTGGGCTCGGTCGATGGAGTTTGCCCATGAGAGCCAGGACCAAACAAATCACGATCAACAGGGCGGAGCCCGTCAAAAAGGACATCAACGCACTTTTCACGGGGGAGGCGAGTTCATGGCCCAAGTAGCCATTGACCGCAATCTGAATGGCCCCCAGTGTTCCTTGAAAGACGGCAAAGAGACGCCAAATCCAGAGCGTCCAATGCCCCGCTGCTTTCGGGGTGTTCACAGCCACTGCATGGGTTTGTTTGGCCAACGAGACGATCATGAGGCCCGCGACGACAAACAGCGCTCCCAGAATACGCAACCATGTGGCAGGCGTTTCAGGGGCATGAAAAAGCCCAAAGTGATCCACCACGAGTCCCATCGTGATTTGGCCAAAGACGGGGAAAATGACGGTTTGTACGCCCCCAATACGAGGAAGCAGCAAAATATTACCGGTGAGAAACACCACCCCAATAATGCCCCCTAACCAAATCCAGAGGGGCTTTGCGAAGAGTTCGCCCCAGGGGTAGTGAAACGATTCGCCTGTCACCCCGAGGGCCACACAAAGAATCCCGAGCGAGATCACAAACGAAATTAAGGTCGCCACAAAGGGCGAACCAAATTTGTGCCTCAATCGCAAATTCATCCCGGTTTGAAAGGGCGTCGCTAGGGCTACCAAGATTCCGGCAAGCCAAAATAACATGTCTGAGTCCTGTGGTGAAGGCGGTCGTCGAAAAAATAGTGGATGAAAATGGGGACCTTTGCTTGCGAGAGAGGGTATTTCGCATAGTGAACTCTATCACACAATTTATCCGCCCCCTGTTGACTTCAGCACGTGATTCTGTAAACAAGCGTATAGAAACCGTCCGAGCGCGTACGACCCTTGTTGAGACAATGTGCTAGAATGCCTCATCAATTTGGGACTCAGTACCAATTTTAGGATTATGGCTCAGTATCAAACCAAACAGAAAGAATGGATTCTGGAGGCACTCACTCGTGCTCGTGGGACCCCCCTATCGGCTCCCGAGCTCGTGGAGGCGGTCGCACGCGGTGGGTTTACCATCGGTCGTTCGACGGCTTACCGGGTGATCAAAGAATTGACCGATTCGGGGTTCGTGCACTCGTGGCGCGATGCCCAAGGAGTGATGCGCTATGAGCTCTCCATTTTAACGGATGCGATGGATGTACGGTGTCGCGGTTGTCAGAAGGTGTTTCACCTACAATGCCAAGCGTTAAACGCCCTACAAAACGAAGTTCGTCAACACATGCAAGCCTCCCATGGCTTTGCCTTGGATCCGATCACGCCGCTCTTTACCGGACTCTGCCCTGAGTGTCAGGGAAAGGACACGCAGAGCACGCAAGCGGATCAATTCCGAGGCTTAACGCTTAATCCGTGCACGTGTGGCGAACCCTCTTCGCCCTCCTCTTCTTCTGGTACGTCCACCCGTTAAGGGTGATCCCAATCCGTTATTTACTCTCTTTTTTACGGAATGACTATGACTACTCCGAATACCCAACGCCGTCGTTTATTCCAACTCACGGGTGCTGCGCTTTTGACGCAAGCCGTGGCTCAGGGTGGCCTTCTCTCGTTGATGACCTCGCCCGCTTGGGCGGCGGATCGCCCCTTGCGTGTGGTGACCACCATTTACCCGCCCTTTGACTTTGTGCGTCAAATCGCGGGCAGTGCCGTGGAACCGATTCTTTTGTTAAAACCCGGTCAAGAAGCTCACACCTACGAGCCCTCCCCCAAGGACATCAAGACGATCGAATCGGCCGACCTCTTTATCTACGTGGGCGGTGAAAACGATGCCTGGGTGGAAGGATTACTCGATAGTCTGGGGGACAAATCGCCCCAAACGGTGCGCTTAGTTGACTTGGTGGCGACCGTCGCGGAAGACGCCTTGGAAACGGTCGATGGGGATAAGGACGAGCATGATCACGATGAGAAGTCCGAAGCGACTCACGATCATGACCATGATCACGCGGAACACGATCACGCCCATGGCGACGAGAAGGCCGCCGAAAAAGACCATGATCATGAGCATGAACATGACCATGACCACGATCATGGGCACGACCATCATGGTCACTCGCACGATGAACCCGTGCGTGACGATGTGGCACAGTTAGTGACGAACGCCAACCGTACCATCGAAGAAAAGATGGCCAAAGACGCCGAAGTGGAAGCCGTGGCGAATTCGGATCACCATGCCGAACGCACGTCCGACCAAGAAGCGGCGAGCAAAGAAGCGCACGAAGACGATGAATTGCCGAGCGACGAACACGTGTGGACCTCGCCCAAGAATGCGATGGACATCGTGGACGGGTTAACGGAAATCTTGTCGAATTTGGACGCCAAAGATAAGGCCACCTTTGAAAAGAATGCCGCTGCCTATAAGAAAGAATTGGCGGCCCTTGATGAGGCGTTCCGTCAGGTCGTTAGCACCGCGAAACGTCGCACGATTTTGGTGGCGGACCGCTTCCCCTTCCGTTACTTTGCGGATGCTTACGGACTCACCTACTTTGCGGCCTTCCCGGGTTGCTCGACCCAAGTGCGTCCGTCGGCCGCCACGGTGGCGTTCTTAGTGGATAAGACCCGTGAATTGAAGCTCCCCGTGGTGTTAAATGTCGCGAACAACTCGCCTCGCATTGCCAACACGGTGGCGGAAGGCTCTGGAGCGAAGATTCTCTCCTTAAATGCCATTCACAATCTCACCCCACAGGAATACGCAGCCGGCGAAACGTATCTCTCGCTCATGCGTAAGAACGTGGAGATTTTGCGTCAGGCCTTGAACTAACGGGATGTCAGCGGCGTTTGCCTAAAGGACAATAGGATGGGGACGAATCAACCATCGACGGGGACCGAGCCACTCTTGGCACTACGTGGGGCGCAGTTTGCCTACACGGACGAAAAGCGCATTCTCACGGACGTGACGCTCTCGGTCCTGCCCGGCGCCTTTATTTCACTTTGTGGGGATAATGGGGCGGGTAAAAGTACGCTACTCAAAGGGTTATTAGGGCTACTGACCCCACGATCGGGCGAACGGTGGGTCTCCGAGACCCTCGCGCGTGAAGGGATCGGCTACGTGGCACAGAGCCTCTCGTTGCCCAGTGACATGCCTGGCAACGTCGAAGAGGTCTTGCGCTCGGGGTTTGCCCACCGACTGCCCTTTTGGCAACGCCGTCATCCTGCGTATGAGCGCCGTTTGGAGGCGCTGCGCCGTGCCTTTGAATTGGATCCGCTCTGGCGTGAGGCGTTTCGTTCCCTCTCGGGAGGCCAAAAAAAGCGGGTTTTAATTGCCCGTGCGCTCTTGGCGAGCGAAACGCTGATTGTGCTGGATGAACCCGCCGCGGGGCTCGACGCGGAAAACACCGAGCGCATCGAAGCGCTTTTGCAACACGTCAACCAAACGATGAAAACGACGATCATTCAAGTGACGCACGATCGGGAGTGGGCCCGTCGGGCCTCCACACACCTCTGGCATGTGGGGGGACAGTGTGTCACCGAGGAGCGCCTATACGCTGAGGAGAATCCGTCATGACGTGGTTGACTCACTTGGGCGTGGTGGGCGAAATGCTCTCCTACCCCTTTATGGTACGTGCGTTTGTCGTCGGTACCCTGGTTGCCCTCTGTGCCTCGCAAATTGGGATCACCTTAGTGATTCAACGCTTTAGTATGATGGGCGATGGACTCTCGCACGTCGCCTTTGGCGCGATTGCGATTTCGCTCCTCTTACACATGGCGCCCCTAACCCTGGCGGTACCCGTTGTCATTGCAGCGGCGTTTGTCATTTTAAAACTCGTTCCGATGAATGCCCGCACGGGGGATCGTGCCATTGCCATGCTCTCCTCGAGCGCGTTGGCGCTCGGCATTACGGCCGTGAGTATGACGCAAGGATTTAATGTCGATGCGGAAAGCATTCTCTTTGGGTCCATCTTAGGACTCTCGGATACGGACCTCTGGGTGAGTGCTGCCGTGACCGTCTTTGTCATGGGCACCATGACCCTTTTTGGGGCACGGATTTTTTCGCTCATTTTCGACTTAACCTTTGCCCGTGTGGCGGGGGAACAGGTCGGACGGCTCACCTCCCTCATTGCGCTCATGACCGCGCTGACGGTCGTCACCGGCATGCACATCATGGGCGCCCTGTTGATTTCGAGTTTGATCGTTTTCCCCGCGAGTACCGCGATGCTCCTGCATGTCTCTTACCGTCATGCGCTACGCACCGCGGCACTGCTCGCCATCGCGTCGGTATGGGTCGGCCTCACGATTTCCTACGTCGCGAGTGTCCCGGCGGGCGCTGCGATTGTACTCACCAATGCGGCCTTTTATCTCGCCGCCCACGTATTCAAACGACTTCGCCCTTAAACGCCAAGGAAAGCGCCCGCCACGCTTTCCTTGACGCACCCTCTGCCATAACCCCTCCCCTTGCCTAAAAACTTACTTTTTACTGGGTATTTACACGGATTCTTTCGTTTTGGCATAGTGTTTTCCCTAGGTATCCGTGCGACAGTGAGCGCTCCCCGTTTTGGCTAAAATCTGCCAAAATAGACTTAAGCAGACGGGGCGGCATTGGGAACGTCTCGTCGCTTCGCACGTTAGACAGACAAAAATGACAACAATGAAACTTCTTATTCCGGTCGATACCAGTGCTCAAAGCCATCAGGCACTGGCCTTTTTAGCGCGTCGCCCGAAGTTTGTTCAACAGGGTGATCCCGTATTACTGACGGTTCAAGCGCCGTTGCGCCCCTCGCTGGTGCAAATGCTTAAGCAAGAAAACTTGTCCGAATTGCAGGAGCGCCTTCATCAAGAAGTCGCCGACGCGATTGCGCCTTACTTACAGGCGATTCCCCAGCCAATGACGTTGCGTTCCACACAAGGCCACCCCGTGGATCAGATTCTTGCCGTGGCCGAGCAAGAAAACGTCGACCTCATCATGATGGGGGCCCATGGGGAACGTCATTTCTCCGATTTGATCATGGGGAGCGTGTCGCGTGGCGTGTTGGCCAAAGCCCCCTGCCCCGTGATGTTGGTTCGTGAACAGTTACCTCCGGCCATGCGTCCCTTAAAGGTCGTCGTGCCAGTGGATCGTGATGAACTCTCCTCGCACGCCGTGGATTGGATTTTGGAACACCGTGAGCTCTTTAGCGCTCAGACGGACTTTCGTTTGGTGCACGCCGTCGAGTCCTCGCTTGACGTGCTACCGCACTTCACCGCCCCCTCTTCGGCCTTGGAAATGGAACCCAAGCACGTGCACCGTGACCAAGAGTGGTACCAAGAAGTGGACCCGCATGCGCCACGCTTTCAGGCTGCCGGTTTTCTCTGCAAAAACGTGGCCCTCGCCGGTCGCCCGAGTAAAGCGATTGCCGACTACGTCACCCGTGAAGAGATCGATATGATCGTCATGGCCACCCACACGCGAGGCGAATTGCGCTCCTTCTTCTTAGGGAGTGTGGCCTCCGAAGTGCTCTCGCTCACGAAGTGTCCGATGGTGATCGTTCGTTAATGAACGCCTCTCACCTCGAGGATGCCTAAGGGTACTCATTTTCGAGTGCCCTTTTCTTTTCTCCACCTTTCTCGCCCACGCCATCAGACAAAGCTCATTTTCCTCTGATAGACTAGTTTTCATTGTGCTCATGAACGCCTCGCTCACGAGCCCACCCGTTCTCATTTTCTGGGACTTCTATCATGACTTATGACTTTACAACGGAAATTAACCGTTTTAATACACGGGCTTTAAAGTGGCTCATCGCCGACGATGAATTACCTCTCTGGGTCGCGGACATGGACTTTGAAACCGCCCCGGCGATCGTTAACGCGTTACACAAGCGGGTGGATCATAAGATTTTTGGGTATACCCGTGTGGACGATACGTGGCGCGAAGCGTACCGTCATTGGTGGTCACGTCGTTACGGCTGGGAGATTCGCCGCGAAGATTTGCTCTTCGTGACGGGCATTATGCCGGGGTTACACAGCGCGGTGCGTCGCTTTACGGCGCCTGGCGACAAAGTGGCCATTATTACCCCGGTGTACCATTGCTTTTTTGAGGCCGTGGAAGAAAATGGCCGTATCGTGGCGCCCTGCCCCTTGGATTGTGTCGAGGGCGAATACCGACTCAATTTCGAACGCCTCGAAGCGACGCTCGCCGAACCCGGCGTGGAAGCGTTGATTTTCTGTAACCCCCATAACCCCACGGGGCAACTCTGGACACGTGAGGAATTAATCCGCGTGGGTGAACTGGCGCACCAGTACGGGGTGGTGGTGTTAAACGACGAAATTCACTGCGACTTGGTCGATCCTGGTTATACGTACGTGCCCTTTGCGAGCGCCTCCGAAACCTGTGAAGCGGTGAGTATTAATTTCCTCTCGCCTTCAAAGAGCTTTAATATCCCGGGGCTTGCCTCCGCCGCGGTGGTGATTCGTAATCCCCAATGGCGTGCCCGTATGGCGCGAGCCCTTCACGCCGATCAGATCGGTAACCCGAGTGCGCTCGCAGTCGACCCGGTCATTGCCGCCTATGAAGAAGGCGAAGCGTGGCTCGAGGAATTGCGTCAGGTGTTAGCCCAAAATAAAGCACGTGTGGTCGAATTTATCGAGAAGGAAATTCCTGAATTAAAGACACATTTAATGCCGGCCACGTACTTGGTGTGGATTGATTGCTCAGTGATTACAGAGAATACCAATGCCCTCGTAAAGCACTTGCGTCAGACCGAAGGGTTGATTTTGTCCGCGGGTTCTGCCTTCCGCGGTAACGGTATTACGTATTTACGTCTCAATCCCGCCACACAAGCGACACGTCTGGAAGACGCCCTCGCGCGCCTAAAGCGTGGCGTCGAAAGCTTTAAAGCGGCGCGTTAACGCGTCGATGGACGCATTTGCAGGGGGGCGCATGTGCCCCCCATTTCTTAAGGAGAACAACGATGGCAATAACGGCACCCTACCGCGGGTTTGCGATTGTGACCGGCGCGAGCTCAGGCATCGGTCGTGAGATGGCTAGGCTACTCGCGCAGGAAGGCTACTCCTTGTTGCTCGTTGCCCGACAACGTGATGCGTTGGAGGCGCTCGCTGCGGAACTTCCCACCCATGCGGACATTTTGGTTCAGGATTTAAGTTACCCGACGTCGTACCGAACGATTCTCTCATGGCTCGATGAACGGGCAATCACGCCCAGTATTCTGATCAACAATGCAGGCTTTGGTGCGTTTGATGCGACCCTTACCCAATCGCATGAGACGATAGAACGGATGATGACACTCAATATGGTGACGCTCACGCAATTGAGCCGAGCCGTGGCAGAACGTATGGTCAACGCCGGTCGTGGGCGGATTCTCCATGTGGCGAGTACGGCAGCCTTTCAGCCCTGCCCCTACTTAAATGTCTATGGCGCTACCAAAGCCTATGTCCTCCATTTCTCAGAAGGTCTCTCAGAAGAGTGTCGTGGTACGGGGGTGACCGTGACGGCGTTGTGTCCGGGGCCCACCCGAACCGCCTTTGGCGTCAATGCAGGTCTTCTTGAGGATAGTCCTTTTGATCAGTATGCAATGGACGCGGTGGATGTGGCTCGCCAAGGGCTCTCTGCGATGCACCAAGGGAAAACGGTGGTGGTGACAGGACTACTCAATCGCTTGGTAGCCACGTTCGTGGGTTATCTGCCTCGCGCGTGGGTACGTCGGATCGCCACACGGGGACTACGGAAAATGCACTGAGGCTTTCCCATGGCAAGGTGCTGAGGTACTCAATCCTCAAAATGTCTATGTGAAATTTTTGCGTATAGACGCATTTTTATCGTGAAAGTCCTTGTCATGTGTCGAGCGTCCTATTATTAAAGACGATAAAAGTGTATATATCCGCAAAAAAATCGTGAGACAAAACATGTGCCCCGAAATTCAATATTTGAGCCAGGAACGATAATTATGTGGCGCAATTAAAACTTAATTTCTGCATTTCACAGAAGGGATGCCGAAGAATTGCGTCACCAGAGTAACTGTGACCGCGTCGTGTCCCAGCGCCACGCGTACGGTCTTTAACGTCAATGCAGGGTTAGTGGCGATAGTCCTTTAGATCAGTACGTAATGAACGTGGTGGATGTGGTACGCCATGGGCTTGCTACGATACACCAAGGGAAAGCGGTGCTGGTGACGGGATTTCTCATTCGTCTGGTGTCCGCGTCCGTGAGTTATCTGCCACGCAGATGGGTACGACGGATTGTCGGCTGGGGTCAGCACAAAATGCTTATATGCTGCCCTGAAGGTTCTCCATACTCAAGGTTTATACGTAAAATTTTTGCGTATAGACGCATTTTTATCGTGAATAGCCTTGTAACGTGTCGAGCGTCCTGTTAATCTAGATGATGAAAATGTGTATATCCGCAAAAAAATCGTGAGTCTAAACAATGTACCCCCGAACTCAGTATTTGAATCAACTCATTGCCAAGAAAGACAACCGCAGAGTCAAAATCATCACGGGCCTTCGTCGAAGTGGAAAATCTATACTGCTATTTGAACTTTATCGAGATTGGTTGCTGGCTCAAGGAGTGGCTCCAGAGCAAATCATTGCAATCGCCTTGGATGGACTAGAGGTCTCTAGATATCGCAATCCTTTTGAACTGGATAAGTATATTCGAGATAAGATAGTCGATTCAAAAACGCAATACTACATCTTTATTGACGAAATACAATTTGTTGATGAAATTCCAAATCCATTTATTCCAAATGGAGACGCAAAAATTAATTTTGTCGATCTCATTCTTGGACTAATAAAATTAAAAAATGTTGATATTTATATAACGGGTAGTAACTCAAAAATGTTGTCGTCGGACATTCTTACTCAGTTTAGAGATCGTGGTGACGAAATTCGAGTTTACCCTTTATCGTATGCTGAATTTTATAATGGTTATTCTGGCGATAAACGATATGCATGGCAAGCTTATTATACTTACGGGGGAATGCCGTTAGCCGTTTCCCAACCCACGCTTGAAGAAAAAAGTCGCTATTTAAAGAATCTTTTCGACCAAACCTATATCAAAGATGTTCTAGAAAGACATCAAATTAAAAATGATACTTCTGTTTTAGATACCTTGTTAGATATACTTGCCTCAAGCATGTTTGTGAGCGATAAGATTGTCAATTTTCGCTCATAGAAAGTCAATTTTCAG
>CAJJMF010000059.1 GCA_905192805.1 uncultured Sutterella sp.
GTGCGTTTACAGTGAAACGCTTTCGCCTCGTGAAGGGGCGCCCGGAATTACATTCCGAGAATGCGGTAGCCAACTACCCCACGATTCGTCCAACGGAGTTTGACGGATTTCAGATTGTCGGGGTGATTGTCTCCAGTATGAAAAAATTCCGCCGTCGTTACTGAGACCGACCCACTGACCCACCCAGTGGACTCATGACGACGGTTGATCAATGAGGAGGTGATACCACCATGAGCAAAGTGCGTACCTTGCCCGCGAGCTCGGCAGGGAGTCCCGCTCAGACCCGTGAAGGACTCTTAGACGTACTCTTGACGGCCGTTGCCGAACGCTATCCACAAACGGGCAAGTTTCCTACCCCGATTCCCGGACTCTTTGTGGCCCGTCGAGCGCCCTGCGAGCAGCTCTGCGGCGGTCACGAAGAACCCACGCTGTTTTTGCAACTCTCGGGGCGACGTCGAGTGGGCTCACGTGAGGCGTGGGTCGAGGCGACGCGCGGCGACTTGTTGCGTTTAGCGTTTGAACAAAAATTCGCGATTAAGATCGACGCTGATGAGGCGAATTTGCCGATGTGGACCTTCGGACTCACAATTGAGCGCGATCGAATGATGCGCCTTTTGGCGACGCTGCCGCCCTATACGGGCGATCCCGTCTATTCCACGGACGTGAGTGCGGTGACGTGTGAACCGGCGCCCTTACGCACGTTGGGACTCTTTTGGGAAGCCTTTACGCTGATGGAGCGCTTTGAGCGCGAAGGGGAGACCCCGATATTGCGTCGGCAGGCCGACACGCTCGTTGATTACTTCTATTTGGCACTCCTTGGGTCCTCATGGGCGCCCACGCTCTGGGCCCTCTATGGGAACGCCAACCCTACCATTAAGGCTGTGGCCGAAGGCATTCGTTTGATTACCCGGTCGCCCGAATCGGACGTGAGTCTCGAGGCGTTAAGTGAACAGATTGGGCTCACGCCCTCGGTCTTTACGCGCCACGCGCGTTCGATGTTGGGCCTCACGCCCCTACAGTACCGCAAAGAAGCTCGCCTGATTGTGGCCCGCGGTTTAGTGCTCGAAGGCTCGATGAGCGCCGAGCGCATTGCGTTTGGGCTGGGGTACACGTCCACGTCGCAATTTTTCCAGGACTATAAGCGCAAATTTGGCATTTCGCCTAAAGCGAGCCTCGCCTGTCCCTAGTACTGAACGCGCTCGCACGCCGTCCGACTCGTCTTTATGTCATCTAATAAAAACGGGAGCCCCGAAGTGGGAGCTCCCGTTGGCTATGGCGTGCTGGCCCGAGCGTCTTATTGCTTATATTCGAGCCAACGACCTTGCTTCAAGCGTAAGTACGCTTTCCCTTGGTAGTTGTCGATCACTTGGGCGCTGGAATTTTCCGAGACTGGCCAGGTTTGCGGTAAGTCCGCCGTCAGCGTGTCGAGCGTCGCCGGTTTGCCGTCCAATCCTTTGGGTTTGTCGCTATAGACCCCGGAGTTGATCACACGGCCCACGAGTTCCATCAGCGCTAAGTAGCTCACCTGATCGTCGATCACCTTAGGCTGGTTGTCTTTTTGACCAAACGCCTTCGGGTCCGGCAAGCCAAAGAACTTCACCATCACAGGCACATGCGTAATCTTCGGGCTCGGAATTTCACGCAATTTCGCGACCTGCACCTTGTCGCCACGTAACGCAGCGCCGTGTTCGGGCACGATAATAAAGAGCACTTTGCGCTTCGAGGCGGCTAAGCGGTCCATAAACCCGCCCAATTCCGAGAAGAGCTGTTCGCAGCGCGGCTTAAAGTCGATCGGATCTTGGCTCTTCGGGTCACGCGTACCGTCGTGCAACGTGATGAGGTTAAAGAGCGACACGGTACGGTTTTGTTCCGCATTGTGGTTCTTAAACCAGTTATCAATCGCGTCTTTGGTGGCGTAAATGGGCGAACCGTCAAAGCCTTCCATCGCTTTATGGTAGTGCGTCTGGTCTTCGAGCTCAGGCTCCAGACCCCCGACCGAGCGTAAGCTATTGAGGTAGTCGTCGTACTTACCGTTATGGTCTAAGTAGAGCTGATTTTCCCAACCGGCCTTGCCTAAGAGGTTAAAGACTTCGCACTCGGGGCGACGTTCTTCGTAGAGGTCCGCGTGCGAGGGCTGACCGCAGGCGCCCGTCAAAAGACGTAACGTAGCCGGGCCCGAATAACTCGTGGCGGAGTTGAAGTTCGTAAAGCGAATGTCAAAGCGCGACAATAAGGGATCCTTGTCCATGCCCGCCACGGTTAAGTCGTCGTTCGCAAGCGAGCAGATATTGATCATCACGATGTCAAACTTGCCCGAATTCTGCGGATCCACGGGGTCCGACGGAATGCTGGCACGACGCGACTTTTCCGCCTGATGAAAGGCCGTCAACCAACGGGTCATCCCGTCGGAGTCGGCCGGTTCGGTCTGCGGCGGCATCAAGGCGCCTTGGGTGGCAGCGCCTGCCGTCACGCTCACCTGATTGGGGGCTACGGTGTTGCCTCCCACGGTACCTTGCGGCAAGAGGGTCGCGATATTGGGGAAAATCAACACGAGGATCCCCACTAAGGTGATCGTCGTGAAGCGAATCCAATCGCGTAAGAAGTACCAGGCCACAAAGCCCACGAATCCCCAGAGAATCATCATGGGGTTCACGAACCCGACCACGAGTTCACGCAGGTACGCGGCCGAAAAGCCCGCCAAGTTGTCGACGTTTTTCATAATCACGTCGCCCGCGGGCAGATAGCTTTCGCTCCACAGGAGCAAGAACCCGAGCACGGCCGCCACAAGGTGGCGCAACCGCGAGAGCCAGCGAAGACGTAACGGGAACACCACCGCGGCAAAGAGCGCGGCGTTGGCAGCGGGGTTGAGGGTCAAATAGCCCGCCAGAGCGAGGGCAAATTTGCCTAAGAAGTAGAGGTTCCAAATCCCGGCGCCTTCCCAGCGAGGAAGCAAACGCGAGGACGTGTCACGCGAAGTTTTGTTGGGTGTTGTCTCAGTCATAACGGAATAATCACGATAGACGTGTAAAAAAGAGCGAGCGTTCGTGGGCAGGGTAGGCCCGCCCTCACGCTTTACTCTTGAGTTGCCTCATTATATATGGGTTAACTGGGTACTGCTTTATCGGGGCGTCACTTCTAGTGCTCCGTGTTTGTGCCCGAACGGCGCATGCCACGACGCCGGGCCCGATAGACCGCTAGGCGATTGCGACCCGTATCTTTGGCGCGGTAAAGCGCTTCGTCGGCTTCTTTGATGAGTACTTCCAAGGGCTTTTCCCCAATCGTACCCAAGACGCTGGAGACCCCGACCGAAATCGTGAGGGGATCCTCGGCCACGTTGGGGGCCACGTTCTCGGCACTCGTGCGCGAAATCGAGCGCACTTTCTCCAAGAGTCGCCGGCCCACGGCCTGCGCTTGTTCGGCACTCACGCCCGTGAGTACCAAGCAGAATTCTTCACCCCCATAGCGGTACACGTTGTCTTTGTGGGAGACGTTGCGGCGAAGCACGTCGCCCACGGCTGCCAAAATGCGGTCCCCAAAGAGGTGCCCACGGGTGTCGTTTAAGACCTTAAAGTGGTCAATGTCAATCATCAAGACGGCCGTATCGGCTAAGAGCGGCACCCCACGCGAGAGCGCTTCTTGTAGGGCGCGGCGGTTGGCAACGCCCGTCAAGGTGTCGCGGTGCGCTTCGGAGAGCAGTTCACTATATTTATTCGCAATCGCCGTGCGTTTGGCTTGCTCTTGGTCGGTTAGCTCCACAAAGAGGCGCAACCAGCCGATCATGTCGTTAAATTCACGAATACGGCTTCGCATCGTGGCCGCGGGTTTAATCCCTTGGCGACGGTAGGCGCGTAAAGCCTTTAAGAGACGGTCCACCGGACGCACCACGAAGAACATCCCAAAGCCCGAAATCAACACCAAGAGCGTGACGGCACCGATCAGCAGAGCCATCCAGGGACGATAGCGAGCGGTTAAGCTTTGCACCACGTCAATATCGGAAATCAAGTCACGCGTTTCAATGTCGGTGAAGTGCTGCTCTAAGGCGACCGCATCGCGATCCATCGAGTGGATTTGGCTCGCAAAGGTGCGACGAATAGCGGCGAGGTCATTAATCGTGTCGTGTAAATCGTTTTCCGTGCGACGTAACTGCCGACACTGAATGATGAGGTCATCGGTAAAGGCTAAGCGCGAGGAGATCACACTGCGCGAGCACATATAGCCGTAACCTTCCATGGCACGACTCACCACTTGGTGCATGGCTTCAATTTGCCCACCTTGGAGCGACAATTCTTTGGCAATCCCTTCGATTAAGGGGAGCTGCTCGGGGTTGGCCCCCGCCGAGAGGGCGGAGATGGTCATCATGCGGTAGTAGAGCGTCTGCCAGAGTTCGTCGACCTCTTGGCTCTTTTTATCAAACGCTTGACGCTGCTCCCACACGGTCTCCACCGTCTGCAGGAGGCTTTGCATCCCGGCGCGCATTTCCCCGTGGGGGTCAAGGGTCGTCGCGGTCAGTAGCGCTTTGGCGGCCTCGTAGGCGTTATGGGCCTGAAAACTGTCGTTCGTTTCGGATAACGTCGTTAACGCGTTACGCAGTTGTTCGACGCGCACGGCCGAGGCTTGCGCGGAAATGATTCGGCTCACGGCTTCTTTGGTGAGCGTCGCGGACTGCTTCTCGACGTCGGAATTAAACGTGAGAAAGAGCCCCATCATAAAAAGTAAGAGGAGCACTAAGGGTAAGAAGAGGGCCGCTAAAAACGGACGGAAACTCACCGTGCGGTAGGGCGCCCGGCCGCCTGGCGCCCGATCGAGCCCCTGCGCTTCCAAGGTGTCCCGGTCGCCCACGGCGTGGAAATCCTCGAGCGACACCCCAGTTTCCGCACGAAGCGATTCCCCACGCAAGACGCGCTGGGCTTCTTCTACGCTCGCGGGCAATGTGGGTACGGGTTTTAAGAGCCGTGCGAGGGTCGCCTCGGGCGCTTCGGGGAGCGAAAAATAGTACCCCTGCCATTCGTCGGCCATAAAGACGAGAACCCGTTCGAGAATCGTCCGATCCTCAATCCCTTCTAAGCAAATGCGGGCCCCTTCGGCACGACAGGCTTGAATCAAATGACGAAAGAAGGTTTCGCTTTGCGGGCTCGCGAGGGCTTCGACCACAAACTGACGGTCAAATTTCACGGTCTCAAAGCTGCCTTTGAGCATCATATCGATCCCGTTATAGCCCATCCCAAAGTCGTCTAACGACCACGTGATCCCGAGTGAGCGGCACGCGTCCATCCAGTCGGCTAAGTTGCGCATCGAAAGGGCACGCGTGGTTTCGGTTAATTCGCACTCAAAGTATTCGCCCGAGACCTGTGCGGCGTCGAGGGTGAGGCGAAGAAAGTCGCCCCAAAAAAGGTCCGCCGTTTGCGCGGGCGATACGTTCACTGCTAAGCGAAAGGGCCGTGGCGTGGGGCCCGCAAGGGCACCGTCCGGGGTGGCCTTGGTGGCTTTCGTGGCCTTTTGCGCATGGGCTTCGTTGGCTTCTAACGTACGTAATGCCGTTTGAAAGCGGGGCACGAGAGCGACCGCCAACTCAAAGATACGTCGCCCAAACGGAATCGCCAGCGGACTCGCTTCGATCAACGGCACAAAGCGCCCAGGGCCCATGGGGCTTGTTTCATCGCTTAAACGCGCGAGGCATTCGGCGCCCGAGTATTCGCCCGTGTGCGCATTGACTTGTAATTGGGTAAAGAGTTGAATCCCGGAGAAGTCGTTCGCGAGCGCATCGGTGAGGCGGGCGACATCATTGAGCGTGATGAGGGGAGCTACCCCAGGCGCCACCGTAACGGGTTTGGGAACCAAGCGGCGACCGGCAGTGCGCTCCACTTGGGCCAATGCCTCTAAGTAGGTGCGCACGGCCACGCGTAAGTCGGCGGGGCCTTCGGCGATCGGAATCGAGAGAATATGAATTTCGGGGTGTAGCGTAATGCCGTAGCGCTCCCGAATCAAATCGAGGGTGGCACTTAAGACTTCACGCAAGCGCTCCGGTGTGGTTTTTAACGACCGTCCCACCAACACGGACCCAAAGTACACGTTCGGTGCAACGAGCGGGCAGTCGGTCCCGGGGAGGTGTTGCTTCACTAAGTCGGCTAGGGTCCCAAAGCGGGTCATCACGGGGCCCGTGAAACTCACCACGAGGGTGGTGCGCTCGGTTAAGCGCTTTAAGTCGTTACTAATCCCGGCCAAATCATCGGGTCGTAAGCCCACTTTGGCAAGGAGCGACAATGCTATTTGGGGCACATCGAGTCGCTCAAAACTCCCTAAGTACGCCGGCATTAAGGACTGCGGGTACTGCGCTGTGCGCGCTGAGGCGGGCTGAGCCGCCTCGACCTCGCCCGCATTGATGGGTTGGCGCGCATCGACGGCAACGCTCGCTGCGAGCGTCTCGGTGGCGTTGAGCCCTTCGGGAGTGAGCGTGGGAATCGACTCGTCACTCGCTTCCGTCTCACTCGGAGCGTCGAGCGCCGCGTCGGGGCGTGTGGGCGTGGCATCGCGACGCGCCGAGGCTTGCGGCGTTAACACGTCGACCAACGAGGCTAAACGCACCACACTCCAGACGATTTCGCCCGCAATATACAGGCGCAACGTGACGCTTACTTCCCGTTCGCCCGCTGCCAATTTGGCGAGCGCCCCTTGCCAGAGGGCCACATCGGTGGGCGTTGCAAAGAGTTGGGGGGCGTAAATCTGACCCGTTCCCACACTCAAGCCCAATTCTTTGGCAAAGGGCTGGGTGAGGGTGAGCGTTTGCGAGAAAAAGTCTTCGGGGTGATCAAAGCGGGCCGTCGCGGGATCAATCGCGCCGCCCATAAAAAAGGCGGGAGCGGTCACGGCGGGAAGCGCATCGAGTAAATAGCGTCCTTCGGGACGTTCGGCTAAACTCGCCACCCGTTGCAATACGGGACGATCTTCAGGGAAGACCTGCTGACTAAACGCTAATAAACGCTTCATAACGGAGTACTCGTGCGCAGGGGTCGGTCAATACGAAACCTAAACCGATACGACGGGGTGAGCGCGATAGGCGGGGTATCGGCTTAGGTTTCGCGTCTGACAAGGTGCCGGGCGTCGAAAAACGTGAAAAGGGGGAAAGGAGTGCGCCTTTCCCCGGTTAGACGCGACGGGGAGCCTACGCCCGACGTGAGGCTCCCCCGTGCCAAAGGGTTAATCCCCTTTGAGGATTAAACGGCCTTCGTGACTAAAGGCAAAACGCCCTTCGTCAAAGCCCATGCCAAAGAGCGCCAAGACGCTACGGTAGTAGTCTTCGGCCGTGAGCGGCATGGTGGCGAGCCCGGTGCGGATCCAACTCCCCACGCGGTCGTCTTTGACCCAGGGCAGTAAGCACGCACCAAAGGCCAAGGGACCGGATTTCGAGACCGTAAAGGCCGCGGTATCGGTTTCCACGGGCGTCACAAAGCGGCGCTTCGTGACGTCGACCATCGGAGCGAGCTGTTCACGCAAACGAATCGCATCCGGATCGTCCTGCGGCATCATCCCAGCCCATAAGTAAACGCGAATGGCGTTCCAGCTGCCTTCGGAGCTTTCGTCGCGGTTACGCGTCCCCCAACGTTGGCCAAAGGCCACCCAGTCAGGCGACAACCCGGATTCGGCCGAGCGAATGAGGGCACGCATGGAGCCTTCACGCACGTCCTTCCAGAGCGGATCCACCGCTTCTAAGCGCTTCAAAATGAAGATCGGATAGTAGCTCGGGTTCAATACGACGTTGCCGTTTTTTTCAAACCCCACGTTGGCGGGCAACAACACGGCCCCAATCCCACGCACGACACGCACGTCTTGTTTGACGCGGTTCAAAAGCGCCAAGGCGTCTTCACGGTAGCGGGGCTCTTGCCAACGGTCCGCCGCCTCTAAGAGCGTATAGGCTAACCACAAGTCCGCATCGGTGGCGTTATTGCTGTCAATGACGCCCCAAGTGATCGGGTTCTTGGGGGCTTTGGTCGATTCGCTCGCACCCCAGAGCCAGGCTAGGCGGGTTTTACCGCAGTCGCCTGCGCACAGGTTCGAGACCGTCCAATTCCAAATCTTGTCAAAGGCCGGGCGATCGTTCGCGACGAGCGCAAAGAAGAGCCCATAGGACTGACCTTCGGACGTGGTGATGATGCGATCATCACTTTTGTCGAGCACACGGCCCCCTTCCAAGGCGGCATCCCGGAACGTTGCCCAAGCGGGCCACGTGTTGGTGGGCGCATGGGTGAGCGTGCGCACCGGCTTTAACGTGGGGAGCACGGGCGCCGCGTCCGCGGTCTTCGCGTCGGCTTTCACCTCCGCCTTCGCATCGGCTTTTGTCTCAGCCTTGGTGTCCGCGTTGGCTGGTGCCGCCGGGGCACTCGCCGTCTCGGCCGCCCACGTGGTACTCACGGCAGGCGTTAAGGCAAAAAGCGTTCCCAACATCAGGGTTAAGAGTGACTGTTTCATACTTACCCCCTCCTTATTCATGATCCGCTTCTTTCAACGCCAAACGAGCGCGGATACGTAAGCGCATTAACGCGTAACTCAACACCCCAATGACGAGGGCGACGATTAAGAGCGCACCGACGAGCATCCAGGGCGAATTCGAGAGCATGGCCCAGAGTTTCGCGGTGGCGGGAATGTCCCCCACGGTGTACGTTGCCTTGGGGTCATGATTCGTGATCTGGTCTTTGGCCAGAATCGTCGTCGCGCCCGTGACGGTATTGAGCATCGCCGGGGTGGCTAACTGCGTTAAGAGCGTCTTCGCGCTATCGGGGTTCCCGGTTAAGAGGGCCACTAAGGAGCGACCCTTCGCAAAGGGCGATTCCATCGCGACCAACGAGGCAAAGGCGGGCGCCGTGAGCACATTGGTGGTATCGGCCACCTTCATCTGCGCCACGGCGTCTTCGATTTGCTTCACGGTTTGCGTATTGGCGGACAAATTCCCCACGAGGATCACGTCTTGGGCCTTCGCTTTATCAAAGGTCTTGGGAGTCTTGACCGTCACGGCGGTGGCTGCCGCCCCCGTCTGAGCGCCCATACGGGCAATCGTCGTCAAGTAAATCCCTAAGTCCGTGGCGGTGGCGTTTTCCGGCAACACGACGGTCGTCGTCGCCAAGTCCGCATGCACCGTGAAGGGGTAGCCCGCACGGGTAAAGCGGCTTAAGTCGGGCAGTACGGCATAGTGATAGAACCCCGAGAAGTCAATCGTACTCGTCGGGTCGACGTCCCCTTGCTGCTCTAAGGGGAGCGTGTAGCGGCAATTCTGCAGGTTGCCACTATTGACCGGCACGTTATAGCGGAAGTCGATTTCCAAGTCGTTTTCGGGCTTTAAGTAAACACCCGGCACCCCGATCGAATCCCAACGGCCCGCGCCCGGCGTCAGGGCCGTAAAGCGCAGCAGATGGTTCTTCGTGTCGTTATTGGCAGCGGCGTTTTCGCTCGTGATGGCGTTCGTGGCCACCATGGCGTTATTAAAGCGCACGCGTAACTGGGCGTCGCCCCCTTGCGCAGGCGCCGACGCGGCGGTCGCAATCTGCAAGGGCACCGTTTGGCGCTCTAACGTGTAGAGGTCAGGCGGCAAGCGGAAGAGCAAATGAATCGGAGCGGGGTCGATCCCACGGGCGCTCAACTGACCACGGTACGTGGTGAGCGACTCGAGCGTCACCGGACGATCGGTGCGAACCCAGCGCGGCGCATCGTAGGGCGCACGCGGCTGAATCGGGGGCAAATCCGTGAGCGTCACGCTTTCGCCCGAGAAAATCGCGCTTCCCGTGGCGAGCGCCGCCGCAGCTTGCTTTAATTCGGCATCATCGCGCCCACTAATCACTAGCATCTTGGCCCAGAGCGAGAAGGGCGCTGCCATAATCGTCACGCCCGGTCCCTTGGGTTCCGGGAAGTCCTTCAAGAAGGCCGGACGGTGTTTGGCCGTCATAAAGGTGACAAAGTGCGTATCGACTGGCGCTTCGTTCACATAAGCCGGCAACTTCACCCCACGCCAGTCGGCTTCACGACCGGCCCACGAGGCAATGATCCCCGCGGCTTCCAATTCGCCTTCGGTGGGGGCTTGGGCAAACGCCATCGGGAGCGTTTGCTGCGTACGGGCATTCTTCGAAATGAAGGGGCCAGGCAAATACGTCAATTCGTTCGGGTTACGTAAGCGCTGGATGGCGAGCGTCATGAAGCTGCCCTGATCGACTTCGACCCAAAGACTGCTGTCCATCGGGTTTTGGCAGGCATCTTGGTAGTGCCCTTCAAAGGTTAAGTCGATACGGTTGTAGCCACGTAGCGAGCGACCATCAACGGGCAACGTAACGCGCAGTAAGTCGCCGTCTTGGGTGACGCCCAATTTTTTGGCTTCGTCATTTAACACCAACGGCACGGCCGCCAAGAGGTGGTC
The DNA here is from genome assembly GCA_905192805.1 of uncultured Sutterella sp. Classification (GTDB taxonomy): domain Bacteria; phylum Pseudomonadota; class Gammaproteobacteria; order Burkholderiales; family Burkholderiaceae_F; genus Sutterella. The sequence continues at coordinate 10,397 of CAJJMF010000059.1, forward strand.
ATTTAAGACCACGTTCACGATCGAACGGTCCTTGAGCGTCGTGGAGGGTTTCAGTAAGAGCGTAATCGACGCTTCCGAGACCACTTCGTCACGCATCACCCCAAAGGTGAAACTGCGCTGCGAGTAAAGCCCCGTTAAGCGGATCGAACCAGGACGTCCCCCGATGGCCGCATCAAAGAGCGGCATCGCCTCACGCATCGGAGGCATCAGGTCGGGAAGCATTTCCGTGGCCGTTCTCAAGGCATCGGGTACCGGAACGCGATCAGGTGTCGGAGCGCTCCAGGCACTCATGGACCCCAGAGCCATCGTCGCGCCCAATGCGGCCACGAGGGCGCATTTCAAGGGCGTGGTGCGTGCGGTTCGTCTCAATAAATTCATAAGAATGTCGTCCTTTTTGCCCGACCCTAAGGGGGTCCCGTTAGGGGAGTCCCTCGGGTGGGGCGTTTTTATTAGGCACTGAAAAAGGCGGTTGGGTTTAATGGTCCGATCGCGAGGGGCGGTAAGCGCCTTCGGTTTCGATCGGATCCCTCAAACACTGACAAAAATTGTTGGGTTTCGAGTCTAGCCAACAACCCTTTCAGTAAGCAAGGTTTTTCAATAAAAAATTTGCATAAATGTGTGTGCCCGAACGCAGGGCGTTACTTTTGCACACGCCCGATCGTCGAGAGGCCGAAGAATCGACCGCCCGCGCGATGCGGGAAGAAACTAATGACCCAGTGACAGAGCCCTTTTACGCCGCGAATGAGCGGCTGCCAGCGGCGCGGCGCAAAGCGTAAGAGGGCACTGTAGCCACGCCACGCAAAGCTCAAGAGCTGCGTACTGCCCGCAAAGGGGTTACGCGAGCCCACGGGTTCTTTGGCCCACGCGTCCGCACGCCCGAAGGTTGCGGCCGTTAACTGGCGCTCCAAGTCAATCGTCAAGTCAACCAACTCCAGCCCCAAGGACCACGTATGGTCTTTTTTCTGTACACGGCGAATGATGGCCGGGAACGCCACTAAGCGCGAATCCAAGGGAAGGACCAATTCCAACCGATCGCCTACCATCAGGGCGCCCTGCGGGGCCTTCTTGTCGCTTGGCAACTCAAATTCCACATTGGCCCCATTTTGCGAATAGTCGTGTAAACGGGCGTTCAGGAGTTCGCCGGTGGCGAGCTTTAACGAGGCCGGGCGATTAATCGGCACGCGCGGGAAGCGACGTTCCTGCACGGTTTCGACCGCCACCGCCGTCGTGGCCCCGAGAATCACCAAGTTGTAGAGAATCCACGCAATGTTAATGAGCGTAAAGGCCTGTTGGTGGGGATCCGAGGCAATGAGCGCAATCCCGCCAATTAAACCCGCTACATTCAACGCAATCAGCACCAAGTAGGGGCGAATGATCTGCCAGTCAAGGTACTGACTCTCGACCGTGCCGCCTTTGACCGTCACGTTAAATTTCCCGTACTTGGGGTTAATCAGGGCGACCGTCGTCGGGAGCAAAATGTACCAACTCAACACCGCTTCGTAGATACTGCCTAAGAAGGGCGAACGGTGACCGCGCTGCAAAATCCCGGTGGTGAGCGTCGCGTGGAGCATATGCGGAATCGCAAACGCGAAAATCGTCAGAATCGGCGCGTCAAACACATAGGAGCCAAAGAAAATGTAGGGAAGGGGCGCGAGCAAGAAGATTAAGCGCGGTAGACCATGCAAAAAGTGGATCATCGCGTTAAAAAAGCACAGACGCTGCCCCCAGGTGAGGCCCTTACCGCGTAAGGGATTGTCGAGGCGGAAAATCTGAATCATGCCGCGTGCCCAACGAATACGTTGTCCGACGTGCGCGGAGAGCGTTTCGGTCGAGAGCCCAGCGGCTAACGGCACCCCAATAAAGGCCGAGGACCAACCCCGACGGTTGAGTTTGAGCGACGTGTGCGCGTCTTCCGTCACGGTTTCGACCGCAATCCCGCCCACTTCGTCCAAGGCTTTACGACGCATCACGGCGCACGAGCCGCAGAACATCGTCGCGTCCCAGGAGTCGTTCCCCTTTTGGATAAAGTCATGGAAGAGCGCGTTATCGTCCGGGATCGTGCTATCGAGCCCTAAGTTACGCGAGAAAGGGTCTTGCGAGTAGAAGTGGTGCGGCGTTTGCACGAGCGCAATCTTCTCGTCCTTCATTAACCAACCGATGGTCATCTGTAAGAAACTGCGCACCGGCACGTGGTCACAGTCAAAGATGGCGACAAAGTCCCCGCTCATTTGCTGGAGCGCGTGGTTAATGTTCCCCGCTTTAGCGTGGTTATGCTTTTCACGGCGAATGCAACCCACCCCAGCGGCTTTGGCAAATTCGGTAAATTCGTCACGACTGCCGTCATCCAAAATCCAAATATGGAGTTTTTCGGGCGGCCAGTCCATGCTCTGCGCGGCTAAGACCGTGGGTTTAATCACGTCCAAGGGTTCGTTATAGGTCGGAATGCAAATATCGACGTGCGGCCACGTGGAGATAT
>CAJJMF010000060.1 GCA_905192805.1 uncultured Sutterella sp.
CCCCCACATGTTCATCGTGGTGTTCGTCGTGATGCTCCCTGCGCTCTTGATCCATAAAAGTTGGATGCTGGCCTGGAAACTTGGCCTTATTTGGGCCATGATCGTCGGCGTGATTGTTTTGTTGGGCATCGTCATTGGTCCGATGGTTCGCAAGTACACTCCTCGCGCAGCCATGCTCGGGACGCTCGCCGGGATCGCTATTGCCTTTATTGCCATGCGCCCAGCCTATCAAATGTTCGATGGTGCTTGGATCGGGTTAATCTGCTTGAGCATCATCCTCATCAACTGGGTCGGTGGGGTTCGACTTCCCTTTGGGTTGCCGGGCGGTTTAGCCGTCGTCATTGTGGGTTGCGTGTTAGGGTGGGGAGCCACGTTTTTAGGCTACTCCCAGTTAATGAGTACCACTGCAGTAAGCGACGCGCTACAACAACTCTCCCTCAACCTGCCGCACCTCTCCACCGACGTGTTTGACGTTCCGAGTGAACTCGTTTTACCCCTGCTGGTCACCGCCATTCCTTTGGGGATCTTTAACTTTACGGAAATCCTCAATAACGTGGAATCCGCTTCCGTCGGGGGCGATAACTACAATCTGCGTGCCGTACTCGCGGCCGACGGTATCGGGGCCATTCTAGGCGCCTTTTTAGGCTCTCCTTTCCCGCCGGCTGTCTATATCGGACACCCAGGGTGGAAGGCCATGGGAGGACGCATCGGCTACTCGCTCGCCACAGGGATTTGTATGGCCTTAGTATGCTTTTTAGGCCTCGCAGCCCTCCTACTCTCGGTGATTCCGCTGGTAGCCATCGTTCCGATTTTGCTCTTCATTGGGCTCGTGATTGGGGCTCAAGCCTTCCAGGCGAGTCCCAAGCGTCACGCTCCTGCCATTGTCTTGGCATTGGTTCCAAACATTGCCGAGTGGGCGAAATCACAAGTCGATGGTGCTATTAGTTTAGGCGGCATTAATCCTCATGCGTTGAGTGCCGAGCAACTCAGTACCTTAGCCAACAGTGGTGTGCTCTATAACGGCATGGTCATCACCGGTGGGGGTGCCGTACTCGCAGGGTTGATGTTGGGAGCGATTGCTGTCTTTGTCATTGACCGGCGCTTTAACTGGGCCACGGTCTATAGCCTCATCGCCACCCTTTTGTCCTTCTTTGGATTCATTCATGGCACCCAAATGGGGATTAACGTGACGCCGACGGTGACACTGGGATATTGCCTCGCTACGCTCGTTTTTGCGTACTTAGCGTTCAAACAACGCCAAGAAGAAGGGCGATTCAACTGGGCCCCTGTCGATAACGAAGACGAAGCCACTCACTAACCCATCCCTCGTTTTCCTTTCCTGAGCCGTCTGGCTCAGGAAGGGGATCCCTTTTTTTCCAAACCCTAACTATGAAAATTGTCGTTACCCTCGGTGGCAATGCCCTTTTACGTCGAGGCGAACCCATGACGGAGCAAAATCAACGCTCCCAAGTGATGCTCGCCGCACAGGCGCTCGCGGATATTGCCCGCCAACATAATGTGATTTTGAGTCATGGCAACGGCCCGCAAGTCGGCCTGCTCTCACTCCAAAATGAAGCGTTTGAACACGAAGTTCCTCCCTATCCTCTGGATAATTTAGGCGCACAAAGTCAAGCCATGATTGGCTACTTGTTTGTCCAAGCCATGAAGTCGGTCCTGCCCGAAAAATGTGTGGTGTCATTGCTGACCCAAAGCGAAGTGGATCCTCAGGACCCTGCCTTTCAAAATCCCACGAAATTTATCGGACCCATCTATGAGGAGGATCAAGCCAAAACGCTTGAGCGCACCAAAGGCTGGTGTATGAAATTGGATGGCCAACATTGGCGTCGCGTAGTCGCTAGCCCTCGCCCGAAACGTATCATTGAATGGCCTGCGATCGAAGCGCTGGTCAACGCGGGGGTTTTAGTCATTGCCGCAGGCGGCGGTGGGGTACCTGTTATCGCGACGCCAACGGGACTCCAAGGTCTAGAGGCCGTCATTGACAAAGATTTCGCTGGAGCTCTACTCGCTCAAACGATTCATGCCGATAAATTAATGATTGCGACCGATGTGGATGGGGTGTATGTCAATTGGGGCACTCCCGAAGCACGACGTATCACACGGGTTCACCCCGAGGTCTTAGGAACCATGGGGTTTGCCGCGGGTAGTATGGGACCGAAAGTCGAAGCCGCCATTCGCTTTGCTCAATCGGGCGGTGAAGCCATCATTGGTCCACTCACCGAGCTTCGCGCCATGCTCGAGCACCGCGCAGGCACCCTCGTGAGCCAACACGTTGAGGGGATTGAATACGCTCATTAAAGCACGAGTCTATAAAGGAACTCGTGGGTTCACGAGTTCCTCTGCCGACGCCCCCACTGGGGGACGACCGACGGATTGTCTATTTCGGCGCAAGAGTGCCAGAGTGTGTCTGTTACAATGGAAAGACTTTTGACAACCGGAATTGACTTGCTATGCAACCTCAGCAAAGCCTCCGTGAACGGATTTTAAGAACCCTCTGGGGACTTACCATGTGGGGTACATGGATCGGTACCCTCTGCCATCGTTTTTCCTTAACCTCCGCAGTCATTACTGTGGGGATTTTTGCCATTCTTGTTGGCCTGACTGGACTCATTACCCGACGTCCTTACTTTGCCTGTTCACTCGCCACCCTCATCCTATTAGGGCTCACCCTGCTCAATAAAGCCAAAGGCTTTTTTTGGCATGAGACCCTCTTTTTCTCGGACTTTAAGCTCTTTTTAGATCCGAGTAACACTGAAACGGTATTACATTATCCTTGGGCTCTCGCCCTCTTCGTAGTCCTTCTGATCGTCTTTCTCGTTATAGGGGTACTCACCTTCCGCCACGCCAAATTTGAGCGTCGCGTGCGGCTGCCCGCCTTGCTGTTTGCACTTTGGGGGATGCTCTTTACCAACTGGCAATTAGAAGACGGTCAGAGTCGTTGGTTGCAGAGTTTACCCAAGGGCATGAATGTACTCACGAATCTCGTCATGTCGGCCAATATTCCCTACCAGAATCCCGCAGACAAGATTTCGAGCACCTCGGAAGCGTTCCGCGCTGCCCAATCCCAATTGCCTCCCAGCGATATCCATGAAGCTGCTCAGTCGCTGACGTTGCCCAACATCGTGATTTTGTTGCAGGAATCCACGTTTAACCCAGCCCTCTATCAAGACGTGCAGGGAGGGCTTCCCACACTAGGCATGTTTGCTCCCAACGATCGGCAAACCGAGGGCTTACTTCGTGTCCAAACGTATGGTGGGGCCACGTGGCGTAGTGAATTTGCGGCGTTAACAGGAATCAGTTCGGAAGAGTTCGCTCCAGCGGGAGGATCCGTCTTTTATAGCGCGGTATTTCATCTCAACACGTCGCTTTTTCGAGAGCTCAAGCGCTACGGTTACGAATCCTATCTTCTCACCCCATTTAACCCCGGGGCTTATAACGCAGGGAGCGCTTACGAAGCCATGGGCATTGATCATATCGTGCAGCCGCAAGACTATGGCTACCCTGCCGCCAAACGCTCCAACCTTTGGACGATCCGCACTGCCGATATGCTCAAGTATGCGCAACAGATTCTCAGTGAGAAGGGCAAGCACCCCAAAGTCATCTTTGCCCTCACCATGCGTGAACATGGGCCCTATCACAACCGTGAACCCAACGCCCCCCAGTTACACGTCGCAACAGGCGCTGACGCTGAGTCCATTTCGAATTACACGGCACGACTACGGGAGGCGGACGAAGGCGTCATGGCGTTTGAAAACTGGGTAAAAACAAACCCCGAGCGCACCCTCTTTGTTCGTTTTGGTGACCATCAACCTGCCATTACCATAGCCTCGGGCTATAAAACGGCTTTACCGAATGCCCAGCGACTAACCCATTTTGCCTTAATGGATAATCAGCTCAAAACCACCCGCAACTACCCCGTGTTGGACCTGGTTTATTTGCCTGGGTTAGTGCTTGAGCGCCTCCAAGGGAAACCGAGTGAAGCCTTTCAGGCGAATATTGATGCCCGTCGTCTGCTCAACGGAGCGTTTGAAGACGCCTCGGATAGTGCGCTGCGCGATAGCTACCGAGCCTACCTCTTTAAAGATTTAGGCATCGCTGCTCATTAACGGACCGAATAATAAAAAAGGCAACCTCTCGCATAAGGTTGCCTTTTTATTGAGACAAAGCGTTCACTAGGCCTTGGGCGTATCGACCTTCTCTTCGGCCGAATCGTTACAGTCCTGACAAACACCGTAGAGCACGAGCTTGTGGTCACAGAGTTCATACCCATAGCGTTTCGCCACCGCCAACTGAGCACGTTCAATATCGGGATCCACAAACTCCACCACTTTTCCGCAACCCAGACAAACTAAGTGGTCATGGTGCGTGCCTTCCTGAAGCTCATACATCGCACGGTCGGCATCAAAGTGGTGACGCACAATCAAATTAGCTTGTTCAAACTGAGCCAACACACGATAGACCGTGGCTAACCCAATATCAATGCCCTGAGCCAAGAGCTCTTTGTACACATCTTCTGCGGACAAATGGCGACGTTCTTCGCCCTCGTCAGCACGTTTTTGGAATAATTCATAAATTCGCAAGCGAGGTGCAGTCGCTTTCAGTCCAAGCCGATTTAAATCTTGCTTTTCGGTAGCATTCATTCCTTGCCTCGTATGTTGCTCTTCAGCTCCGCAGCAACCGGATTTGAGAAGACAGTTGCTCGAATATCTTATCGATCGATGCCAATTCTCAGGCATCTCAACCCACTAACTGAAGATAATTCTCAATATAGTCCCTCCATTGTAAAGCGAAAACCCACAAGGTGCATCATTCCTTTGAGTTACACTGGTTAACAAAAAGACCTATTTGTCGCGCCGTTTTCCTCAAGGATTTTCCCGAATTCACCACACACATTTACGCTCAGGTACTACCGCAGGAACATCGACCTTAGGTAGAATGGTTAGAATAAACAGGTGTTATGCATTTTTACATGCACTCCTGCTCTCTATAGACCCTTGGCTCTATGGACTTCATGGGTTCTTACGGTTAAAGATCAGAAAACGAATTATGAAAAAAATTCTCTTTGCCACCCTTGCTGTGGCCTCCATCAGTGTTTTGTCTGGCTGTAGCAGTGTGGAAAGTGTCTGGAATGATCCTGGCAAAATCGTACCGAGCTTCTTGCAACCCTACCGTGCTCCCGTTCATCAGGGCAATCTGATTACCGATGAGATGGTGAACCAATTGGAAAAAGGGATGAGTCAGGGGCAGGTCCAATTCCTCTTAGGGATTCCGTTGGTACTTGATCAATTCCATCCTTATCGCTGGGATTATGTGTATTACTTGTTGCCCACCAAGGGTGACCAGCAATTGCGTCATTTGTCCGTTTTCTTCGATAAAGAAGGGCGAGTGGACCACTGGACCAGTTCGGCAATGCCCGATGAAAAGACCGTGGACCAATTAATTTTGAAGGGCAGCAATAAATAAAAGGATCGGGTCGAGTTTCTGCCTCAACACGGGGAAGAAAGGGCCGATTCTCCTAGCCTTTTTGTGGAGCGGTTATGAATAAACAAATGGAGCGTTTACAAGCCTTAGTGGTTCAGTTGATTGCTCGTCTTGAACACGAAAAAGGAGAAAATCAACGTCTTCAATCTCAACTCACGGCGCGTGAGGCTGAACTGGCTCAAACCAAACGTCGCCTCGACGACATGCGTCGACGTGCCGAGTCGATTCTCAATTCACTGAGTCGACAAAATAACGAATAAGTGCTGGGAGATGAATGATGTCGGAACTCTCTGTAAAAATTTATGGTCGACTTTACCGCTTAGCGGTCAGCACGGGCGAAGAAGAATTGCTCAGCCAGTGTGCGCAAGCCGTCGATAAACGCATGACTGCCCTCCATGAAGCCGGCAAAGTGATGAATGGGGACCAAATTGCCTCCTTAACGGCCTTAGAAATTGCCTACGATGCCGCCAAGGCGGATCACGAAGCCCAAGAAAAAATCAAGACACTCACCGATCGTATCGCAGAACTGGAAGCCGCCTTAGCGCAACGCCAAGAGTCGGACGCCACTCCGCAGGTCAGTAGCGCCAGTGAAGCGGAACTGCTACGGGATATCGATCATCTCTGTGAGCTCTGTGAAAACGCGATTTTCTCGGAAATGCGCAAAAAGAGCCTACTCTAAGGATCAAATCGGCGTAGTGCCTCACCTGAAACACCGTTAAAGCACCACCTTTAACGGTGTTTCATTTTTATTTCAGTGTGATTTTGTGACGACTACACAGGCCAACGTCGACAACGCACTGTCCCTCTTCCCTCGAACGAATGCCTATCTCCTCCTTAGTCCACCTCACGGCCCCATGGTATCCATCAAAAGGAGGGTTGCGTTTTTCAAAAAAATCTGACTAAAATAGAATCAAACCTGCGACGGATCGCATACGGGCTCCAAAGTTCCTAGAACCAATGCTAAACCTATTAGGTTGGTGTACTCGTGCGCCGATAGAGTGTTGAACACGCGTTGTCCAACCCGTTCCGCGCCGGAGCCGACCGCCCTGAACTTACGGTTCAGGTAACGTAGCCCCGCACCGTTGCAGGCCTTATTCCGGGCAACCTGTCTTACTTAAGATTGGTTGCCCATTTTATTTTGTACGACCGTTTTATCAGGAAGCTCCCATGAAAAACAAGACGTTGGTCGAGGATCTCATCGCAGGCGCTAAGCGCTTCTGGCTGATGAAAAGTGAACCCGGTGAATGCTCCATTGACGACGTACTCGCTGCGCCCAAGCAAACCACCGATTGGTTCGGCATTCGTAACTATCAAGCGCGCAATTTCATGCGTGATGACATGAGTATCGGGGACGCCGTCCTCTTTTATCACTCCAGCTGTGCTGAACCCGGTATTGTGGGACTCGCTCGCATCGCTTCGGGCACCTACCCTGACGCTTGCCAATTTGATCCTCAAAGTGAATACTACGACGCAAAAAGTACACCCGAGTCCCCCCGGTGGCTCAGCATTGATGTTCAAGCACTTGTCAAGTGCCCAGTTATCCCTATTGCGGTGTTGCGCCAAGCGCCTGAACTCGCTAACATGCGAATTCTCCAAAAAGGCAATCGTCTCTCGATTACACCCGTCACGCTGGAAGAATTCCAGTTTATTACGCAGCAATGGATGTAGTCCTAACGAGCCCTCATTACCCCCATTTACGTTAACGACAACATCATGGATTTAACACTCATACTTGAGCTGGCCCTTCTCGGGGTTGGCACAGGGTTTTTAGCGGGCCTCCTCGGGATCGGGGGCGGCATGGTTCTCACGCCCTTTTTTACGCTCCTTTTGAGCCAAACGGGCCATATTCCGCCTGAACATGTGGTGCACGTGGCCATTGCTACCTCAATGAGCACCATCATGTTTACGTCCCTTTCGAGCATCACGGCCCATGCCCGTCATGGAGCTGTGCTCTGGAAAGTCGCCTTCTCCATTGCCCCGGGCATTTTGATCGGTGGCGTCTTAGGGGCACAAATCACCGGGATGCTCTCCACGTTCTGGGTGGCGACCATTTTTGCGTGCTTTGTGGGCTATTCAGCCACCAAGATGTTTATGGCCAAAAAGCAAACAGCAGGCGGTCACCTTCCTGGCGTTCCTGGGCTCGTGGGGGCTGGGACCATCATTGGGGTGATTTCGGCCTTGGTGGGCGCAGGGGGTGGTTTTATCAGCGTCCCCTTCCTCACGTATTGCAATGTGAAAATTCACAATGCGATCGGTACCTCGGCTTCGCTTGGGTTCCCCATCGCTGTGGCCGGTACGATTGGCTACGTGATTAGTGGGTGGAACACGCCTGGGCTCCCGGGATGGCCAGAGATGCTCGGATTTGTGCATCTTCCTGGGCTGTTCTGTGTAGCGGCCACAAGTGTTCTGAGTGCACCGTTTGGAGCCGCGGTGGCACACCGCACCGACACCAAACGCCTCAAGCGAGTCTTTGCTTGTCTTCTCTTTACGTTGGCAGGGTACATGGCCTACAAAGCCATCACCTCGTTATAGTCGACAATTTCACAACAAAATACGACCGATTTTAGGCAATTAGGCAAACTCCCTAAGCCCAGTCGAGCTAAACCAACGAAGTGTTTCATAGTTCGCCCAGCGACCCCGCTGGGCGATTTTTTTGACGTATAGTGTGTCTCATCGGTTCTCACAAAACCCCCTGTTGGGAATCGATCCACTACGAATAACCCCACCACTGAGCAGCGTGCTGAGTGGTCACTAGACAAACTTAGAGAGATTGAATCATGTTTAAGAAACTTGCTCTTGCCGCTTTGTGCGCTTCGGCCTTATTCACCACAACCAGCGCGATGGCCAAAGACCTGAAGGTCGCTGTGAACGCCACGTTCCCCCCGTTTGAGTTCGTGAATGCCCAAACCAAAGAATTAACGGGTTTTGAAATGGAGTTAGTGAAAGCGATGGCCAAAAAAGCAGGTCATACCGTCACCTTCCAGAACATGGGTTTTGACGGCATTATTCCGGCAATTTTGTCCGGTTCGGTGGATGTGGGTGCTTCGGGCTTTTCAATCACGGACGAACGTAAGAAGAAGGTCCTCTTCGTGGATCCCTTCTACGAATCGGGGCTCACCATCTTAGTGAGCAAGAAAAGCGCGGGTTCCATCAAAGGCTTTGCTGACTTAAAGGGTAAGAAAGTCGCTGTGCAGATCGGGACGACCGCTGCCACCAAGGCCAAAGAAATTCCGGATGCCAAAATTACGACCTTTAACCATGCGGGCGAAGCCATTCTTGAGTTAGCCAACGGCGGGGTTGATGCCATCATAAACGATAAACCGGTGACGGACTACATCCTCACGCAGCAACCCAAAGTGGCTAAGGAAACAGTGCATTTGCCGGAACTCTTGACGGCTGACCCCATGGGGATGGCGGTATCGAAAGATAACGCCGCACTGCAACAGGAATTGAATAAAGCCCTGGCCGACTTGAAAAAAGATGGTACCTACGATCAGCTCTACAAGAAGTGGTTCGGTGCACACGCTCACTAATCACGTTCACGTAGGCTAATCCCTGATCCTAAAGAGAACCCGCGTATAAACGCGGGTTCTTGCATTAGATACTGGGTGAGGATTTCGCTGGGCGGAAAAAGAGATAGAGCCCCAAGACAATCAATGGAATCGTTAACCATTGTCCACGTGAGAGGCCGAGCGCTTGGAGTCCAAGGAATGCGTCGGGTTCGCGGAAAAATTCCACCGTAAAGCGTGCCAAGCCGTAGCCTAAACAGAACGATCCTGCCACCTTGCCGGGTTTTTGCGGATGACGCGAAACCCACCAAACCCAGACAAATAACGCCAACCCTTCGAGCGAGGCCTCATAGAGCTGTGAGGGATGGCGTGGCACCCCGCCATCTTGGGCCTGTGGGAAAATCATCGCCCACGGTAAACTCGGATCTGCCGGGCGTCCCCACAGCTCACCGTTAATAAAATTCCCAATGCGACCAAAAAAGAGCCCCAGCGGAACTAAAGGGGCCACAAAGTCAGCAATGGTCCAAAACGTAATCCCTTTGACTTTGGAATACGCGAACATCGCCACAATCACCCCTAAGAGACCACCATGGGCGCTCATTCCCCCATGCCAGAGTGCAAAAATCTCCAGCGGGTGAGCTAAGTAGTAACTGGGCTGATAAAACAAACAGTACCCAATACGTCCCCCGAGAATGACACCGAATACCCCATAAAAGAGGAGATTTTCCAAATCCTCCTGGGTGATCCCTCGCCAAGCGTCTTTCGCGCGCACTCGCCCTAAGAGCATAAACGCCAAGAACCCCACCAAATACATTAAGCCGTACCAACGGACGGCAATGGGTCCCAGAGAAATCGCCACGGGGTCAAACTGTGGATGAATAAACATAAGGCCTCTTTTGTCAATTTTTGCTAGCATCATCATGCCATGAGACAGAGTATCATGCCACAGAGAGCCTCACACGACGCGTGAAAATTTAGTAACCTCTGGTGTGAGACCTCAAGTCTAATGTTCTCAACGTACTCTTGAATCATTAACATAGGACCGACGCTCTGGTCGCGTGCCCGTCACGCCCTAGAGGTCGGGATCGACAACATGACTGCCTCTATCCTTTCACTGCATACCGTAGCCCAACATTTAAAAACATTCCGTGAAAAACGCCCTCTCGTGCATTGCATGACCAATGACGTCGTACAAGAAATCACTGCTAATGTCCTGTTGGCTGCCGGAGCGTCCCCGTTGATGACGCTCACGCCAGAGGAGGTAGCAGAATTTGCTCAGATTGCCGATGCATTGCTCATCAATTTAGGCTCGCCCAAAAAAGACACGATCGAGGCGATGGTTAAGGCAGCTAAAGCGGCCACCCAAGCGGGGACGCCGTGGGTTTTGGACCCCGTGGCTGCAGGCACGGTACCGTGGCGCGTCACTATCACCAATGAACTCTTGGCCTTGCATCCCGACGTTATTCGTTGTAACGCCAGCGAACTCTTGGCCGTAGCCGGCAAAGGAGCGGGTGGTAAAGGGGTCGATAGTATGGACACCACGGAAGCCGCCTTACAAACCGCCGAAGACTTCGCCAAGAGTGAAGGCATTATTATCTGTATGACGGGAGAAACCGACTACATCACGGATGGCTTCACCACTCACGCCTGTGTGGGGGGAACAGACTTAGTCACCAAGGTCGTCGGCACGGGATGTGCGCTCTCGGCGTTGGTCGCCGCGTACGCCTCGCTCGGCGTGAATGTGGAAACCGTGGCCACTGCCTGTATGTTAGCCAAAGAAGCCAATGCTTGGGCCAGTCATCATACGGCAACCCCCATGCTCTTTAAGCAACTCTACATCGATCGTCTGTATAGTCAACGCCATGAATCGTTGACGATTGGAGATATCACCAGTGCCAATTAACCGTCCCCTTGCCCAACAACTCAAAGCCTACCTCGTCCTCGATCCGCAACTCTGTGGCGAATACGGGATGCTCAATACCGCTATCGATGCGGCACGCGCAGGGGTGAGCATGGTGCAGTTGCGTGCTCCCCAATGGAAAAAACGCGCCTTAGCGGAATGCGCCCGTGAGCTCTTGCGCGTCCTGTCCCCCATGGGGGTGCCATTGATCATCAATGATCATGTCGATGTTGCGGTCGCGGTACGTGCTCAAGGGGTACATGTTGGGCAAAGTGACTTAAGTCCTGAGGATACACGCGCCCTCTTGTTACCTGGACAAATTCTTGGGCTCTCCGTGAGTTCTCTTGCGGAGTGCCCCCAAGACAACCGTCTCGTGGACTACATTGGAGTGGGACCGGTGTGGGCTACCCAAACCAAACCCGATGCGGCGCCAGCCTTAGGGCTCGATGGGCTCAAAGCCGTCGTGTTGCGTTCACCTTGCCCGAGTGTGGCCATTGGAAGCATTCAGGCAAAAAACCTCACCCAAGTCAAGCAAACCGGTGTCAACGGTTTCGCGGTTGTGTCAGCGATTTGTGGCCAACCCTCCCCGTACGAAGCCGCCCGAGCGTTAGTACAACAGTGGGACGCCGCCTAATGGGTGACGTGTTATCCCAAAGGATTCTCGTGTCATGGCGAACAAAGACTTCCCTAAAAAAATAACCGTTCCGGCCCTTGACGCCGCACGCATTACCCTCGTGAAGGTGCTGGAAACCGAATGCCAGCCGCCCGAATGGTCTGCGCAAGCAGGGGATCAGGCAAGCGCCGATGCCCGTCAGCTCGTCGGCGATAAAGCCAGTTGGGGGACGTGGCTTGCGCAACGCGCACAACTCGTGATGACGCGCTATAACCTCAAGGATGCACTCATCGCCCCGAGCGCTCAACACAAGGATTGGTTAGCGCGAACGCTCACGCTTTTGGCAGGGATTCTGGCACTCGCTGGCTACTTATTAGGCGCGTTCAGTGATCGCCTAGCGTCAACGGGAAGTTTGATTAATCTTCTCGCCCCTCCCCTTTTAGGACTTCTTTTCTGGAATGTGCTGGTTTACCTGCTACTACTCCTACGTGCAGGAATGCGTATACTCGGCATCCGGTTTGAGTTACCCCTACAAAAGGGTCTAATTAAACTCGTCCATACCCTGGGGTTGGCCAAGATGCCAGGCAAAAAACTCACCCGTGCCTTTTTTGCTGCCTACATGCCGCTACGCATGCCGGGACTCTCGCATCGCATTGCCCGCGCGGCTCACCTAGCCGCCATAGCCTTTGCGGTGGGGGTGCTCACCAGTATTGCTATTCGTGGCATTGGTACAGCCTACAGTGTCGGCTGGGAGAGCACTTGGTTTGCTGGCCGTTCCGATCTGGTACACACCTTATTAACGATGATTTACGGCTGGATCCCCGTATTACCCAATACGACTCCGATCCCGGATGTCAGCACTGTCGCCACATTAGAGGTAGTTCCCGCCAATGCCGCCATGTTGGCCACCCATGAAGCGGCTCCTTGGCTCTGGCGACTCATTCAGGCCGTGGTTTGGATCGTGATTATTCCTCGTTCGTTGCTCGTCCTGTGGGAAACCTTGTGGATACGACGCCGCGCGAACGCCATGACCCTTCCTTTAGAAGGGCAGTACTATCATTGGCTCTTGCGCTTTAGTGAACAACCAAACAATCCCCACTTTTTGGTGGATGAATCCTTGATGAAATCCACCAGTCGCTG
>CAJJMF010000061.1 GCA_905192805.1 uncultured Sutterella sp.
GAAAGACTAATTCCGCTCTCCCACCAATCTTGCCCTCTCCTGTAAAGACCCTCTCATCATTAGATCTACATCAATAGATGAGTGGATTTTTCGCCATTAGGGTTTTCCATCATGTTTAACGTACCTACGTAAAAAATCCTCCCGATCACCCCCATCGACGACGTAGGTACGTAGTGGACCACGCATTTTCGCTCAAAACGCCCCATTCACCACTATTTATTTCTTCAAGAAAAAGTGATAACGTTGATTTCGCGTCGCGCGAAAGGACCTTTTTAAAACACCGGTGTCCTTAGCGTTCACGTGTGGAATGCGTGTGTTGACTGGGTCCATGCGTACTCCCCATGACCGACTCGACTCAGACCGTTTTTTTGGAGGAGACTTCCAATGAAGACACCGCTCAAAACGACTCTCACGCGACTCAATCGCTTTTCGATTGGTCTGAGCGTCCTCTTTTTGTCGGGCTACGCCCATGCGCTCGACCATACCAACGATTTTGAATCGCTCTACAGCCAACTCTTTGATTGGGCGAGTGGCACCTTAGGTCGTTCCATTGCCCTGGTGTTTTTGCTCGTGGGCTTAGGCATTGGCGCGATTCGTGGCTCCATCATGGGTGCGGTCGTCTGTATCGCGTCCGCCTTAGCGCTCGTCGTGGCGCCTGCCGTGGTGGACTCGATCTTTAACGTCACCGCGGGCTAACGCTCGTGGGATGGCTGAGGGAGCTAACCATGGCACTCAACGGTGTGCACGTTCCCAATGGGCTTGACGATGCCCCACGATTTCTCTTTTTTACGCTCGATGTGACGCTCGTGTTCATCACGATTTTGATGATGGGCGCCATCACGAACCACCTGCTACTCGGAGCAGTAGGCGGCATCGTGGCGGGCTATTGGTTCAATAAGAGTGTCGGGGAATTGAAGGGCTTAATGGCGCTCGCGCACTGGTACTTAGGGCTAGCACCCTTGCGACGTATCCCGAAAAGCTACCGCCGTGTGTTTTTGGGCTAGCGTCGCACCCCTTGACTTCGTTTGGGTCCGTTTCCTTAATGCGCTTTTCCTGCGTGTCCTCGTGACGCATGAAGCGAAACGTTAAACCACCAACATGACGATGGACCGCCCGGTGGCCTCCCCCGGCGCCTAGGCGAATGGGGTGGCAATGCTCAGGGTGGGGAGTGAGCGGTCTGTCGCCTCCTCCCCCTGAACCCACGTCTTCCCGTTACGCTTCGGGTGACGTTGTATAAGGCAGGTCAGGGCCAACGCGAAACGCTTGCCGCACAACGCGTGCGTTTCAGCCTAATCGACGCGCGTCCCTGTGCCGATGGTTAATGACATTCTCGGGAGGTTATCGTGGCGAATCGATCGTCGTTGAACCCTAGGCTCACTCACGCCCCTACGTCGGGCACGAGCACACCCCAGACTCAGGGGAGTGCGACCGCTCCTCACCCGCTTTCCCGAGCCTCGTCATCGGTGGGCCTTGTGGCCCCGTCGGCCTTAGAGCGCCTCGGCATCAAACAGACCTTTGTCACCTTAGCGGGCGTGTCGCTTCTCACCAACGTTCTCTTAGCCACGGCACTGATCGCCATGAGTGGGCGCACGCAAACGATTTTGCTTCCTTCCATTTTGACCCCGTCCACCGAAGCGTGGGTCTTCACGGGTGAGAAACCCAATACGGCGTATTTAAGCAAAATGGCAGCCGACGTCCTCACTCGACTCACGAATGTGACGCCCGAAACGGTCCAAAAAAGCCATCAAATTTTGCTTAAACTCACCCATCCAACGCTCTTTGGTGCCTTAGAGCGGGATCTGTTGCGTGAAGAGCGCCAGATTGTCGCGGGGCGCCTCTCAACGTACTTCACCCCACGACGCTTTGTGGTGTATGAGTCGGAGCTGCGTGTTGAAGTGGAAGGCCAATTCATTGTGCTCGCGAACGATACCGTGTCGCGTAGCGAATCCCGCACCTTTACGCTCGGCTTTGAGTCCGTCGCCGGACAACTCTTTTTGACCGAATTAACGCAGCGCGAGAGCGCAACGAAAAACGCAGGGAAATCCGCCCCCAACGCCCCGCCCTCCTAAAGCGAGCAGCCTGACGAGGGATCCTTCCCCGTCGTGAGACCCTAAGGGCCGGCACCCACTCGCCACCCCCACGCGAACGCTCTTTGGCGACATGCCACATCCCGGAACCCCTGAAAACGGGCGTTCTCACGGTAGGCACGCTCACTCTTATCGCGTTCACGTGTTCTTCGATGTGCTAAAGGGTGACTGACTGTGCCCTCTCTGAACCCCATTCGTTTTCAGCCTGACCCCTGACCCAAGGAAGCTATCATGACCAAACTCGAAAACCACGCTAACGCCCCCACGGCACGTGCTCAAGGCCCTGAAACCACGCACGCCTCCGATGCCCAAACCCCAAACAATGAGCCCCGTGTGAGCCCGAGTGAACGCAAAGTGGCTACCCCTCACGCGTTACGCACGAAACCCTCCCCGATGCGCTTCACGCTCACCGAGGTGTTCTTTGCGGGCTGTGCGTCACTCCTGGGGCTCGCCCTCTTTTCGGTCGATGCGAGCGACGTGCGGGCTGAAGGCACTCCCATGGAAACCTACGCGGCGCCACAAAATGCCTATGCGCCCTATGCGCCCTATACGCCTTCTGCCCCTTATGGAGGTTACGGCAACTATGGCTACCCTGGCGACGCCCCAGCCCCCACCCCTCCGCATCCTCGGTATCAGATCAAAACGAGTGCCCCGCTGCACTTTACGATTCCGCTCAACAAAACAACGATGATCACGGCCGAGGGCGACGAATTAAGTAATGCGCTTTACGACAACCGTACGGTAGAGGTCCATAAAGCCTCCGACAGTGGACGCATCTTCGTGATGCCCTTAGTGACGGGCCCCGTGGACCTCTTTTTAGCGACCCGCTCAGGGGGCTCCATTCATTTGGCATTGAACGTCACCGAGAACGCGCAAATGAAAAACATCATCTTGGCGCGAGAGGACTACCGGGCCGAAGTGCCCAACGAGGGGATGCGTAAACCCGCCGCCCGCACACTCACCACCGGGGAACACATCACGGACTTAAAACGCGCGCTGATGGCGATGGAAAAACGTGACCCCGCGGTATTGACCGTCATCACCAAGGAAACGCCCTCGCCCGAAGTCGCCACCATTATCGAGCGGTTTCGCTCGCAATCGCCCTTAAAACCCCACGGCGTCACGTTGATGGGGAACGACCAGTTCACGGGCACCGAAGTCACCCTGTTGCACACCGGCACGCGCCCTGTCGTCTTAGACCCCTCGGCCTTTACCCGCGGGGATATCGATGGGGCAGCGGTCGACAAACGACTGGTGCGCCCCGGCGAAACCGTCACGCTCTACGTGATTGAGCGCTATTAACCGAGGGGCCGTGTTACGAACCCCGTACCCCGTTTTATGAGCACTTTACCCCTAGGGAGAACACCATGAGCGCCTTACCCGATCGTGACGAATCCACACGCCCCGCAACGTCCACGCGCTTCACCACGGGGCTACGTCGCCCCAACACGGCCCGGCGTGGGGCGAGTCTTGCTGGCCGCGCAACCCCCGACGCACGGCGTTTGAAGTGGCTGCAGCGCACGCTTGCTGTCGGCGGTGGCGTCGCCCTGATTGCTGGGGTGCTCGTCTTTTTAAATCCCGCGGAGCGCGTCACCAAGGCCCCGAAGGAAACGCACAGTGCCCTCTCGCTCACCGACCCCACCGACGCCAAAGCCTTTAGTACCAAGATGAACGCCAAAGTGGCGGAATTGGAAGCACACGTCGAGGGGATGACCACGCGCTTAACCACGCTCACGCGTCAAAACGATGCGCTCAATACGGCACTCGAAAAAACGCAAACCGAACTCAAAGCGGCGCTCGCGAAAAACGCACAAAACGACAAGAAAACCGAAGCCCTGATTGCGGAGCGGGTCGAAAAAGCCGTGGCGGAGGTGAAAGCGACGCTCGCCGTCACGGACGCCACGACACCCGCGGGCGAACTCACGAGTAGCGCCACGGGCGAAGCCGTGAGTCCTGAAGCGCGTGCCCGGGCTCAGGCACTCTTAGTGCAAAAGCGCAGTGCGAACCCCTGGGACACGCCCTCGGGCGCAGGCGCACCAACGACAAGCCTCAATCCCAATCCAGCGGCGGGCCCCACGGGGGCCGCTAGCCCAGGCACCTTAACGAGTACGACGACAGAGGCCTCAGGGCTCGACACCCACATGACCTTGTTAACGCTCCACTCGGACGCAGAAACGGCGACCCTCACGGCGACGTCAGGCTCACGATCGGGGGCCTACACCCGAGGCCGTGCTGCCGCCCCGGTGGGCACGACCACGACGCGAGGGGTCGTGAGTACGGGGACGCGCGTGCCCGGCCAAAACACCGGGCCTCAAGCCCCCTACTTTCAAGCAACGGGGGAACCCGGCGCCTCTCTAACGTGGAAAGTGGGCCCCAGCCCGATGCTTTCGCCCGACGCCCCCTTGCCCTTAAACCGTGCCCAAGGGGCACAAAAGTACCTCCCTGCGGGGAGCTTTGTGAGTGGCACGCTCTTAACGGGCGTCTATGTCTTAACCGGCGGGAATGCGAGCGACGCGCCCATGCCCGTCTTAATTCGCCTCACCGACCGGGCATTGCTGCCAAACGAAAACCAAAACGACATTGAAGGCTGTTTTGTGACGGGAGCTGCGACTGGGGACTTATCGAGCGAGCGCATCCAAATCCGTTTGGATCGCTTGGCGTGCACCCGCCGTGCGGGCGGGCACCTCGATATTAAAACGCAGGGCTACGTGGTGGGCGAAGACGGCAAAGTGGGCTTACGCGGGAAGTTGATTACGAGGAGTGGCCAAGCGATTGCCTCAGCCCTCTCGGTAGGCCTTTTGTCGGGCGTCGGGCAGGCGATGAGTTTATCGAGCCAAACAACGAGCACCTCGGCGCTTGGCACCCAAACGACCGACGTCACCAACGCCTGGATGAATGGACTCGGCAAAGGGATGAGCAGTGCGATGAATCGGATTGTGGACTACTACCTCAAGATTGCCGACAAGATTTTCCCCGTGATTGAAGTCTCGAGTGGCCGCGCGGTGCACATCGTCTTTAGTCAAGGGGTGTTACTCGAAATGCCCCAGCACGAAGGCCTGCGGGTCACCAACCGCACGGAGGCCCCGGCCGGCATGGCTGCGGGCCGTGAAAGTGCGACCCAATACCTCCGCACGAATGCCCCGAGCGTCAATCCCGCGGGCGTGGGAGACCCAGGCACACCCCCACCCTCACGCACCCCGTGGGGCGGCACGCCTTAAGCCCCCATCATCCGCTCACCCTATAACCAACCGACAAAAGAAAGCAACGAACCGGAAACGACAACCATCACCCTAAGGACAAACAGCATGAGTACCCAACCTACGATGACGAACCCCGTAACGACTAACCGCTCGAGCAACACGCTTGACACGCTCCCCTCCTTTACCCTCCTCAGTGCCCCACTCGGAGTGGCGGAGGACGTTCATCCCACGAACCGACCGCTGCCGCGCACCCCGGCACGCCCAAAACCCGGGCGTTGCCACACGTTATCTCACCGCCTTCCCTTGGCATTGAGCCTCGCGATCGCGGGGAGCCTTCTCTCGGGGTGTGGCACGATTACGGGGTTAGACGCAGGGAGCACGTTTTCGTGTAACGTCCCTGAAGGGGTACCCTGCCAAAATTTGGCCTCGGCCTACGTGAGTAGTCTCGCCCAATCGGACGCCAATACTGGCACCGACCTGGGAGCGGAGGATACGAAGGAGATAACCCAGAGAAACGCACCCGAGAACGCACCGACGTCAGGGAAGGACCAACGCACCACCTTGTCCGCTGCCGGGTCGCTTGCCGCGTATCGAGACGCGCAACGCCGTCACCGTGCGCATCCTGAGTCACTCACCCGTCGGATGACGGACGGGGAAATGGAGGCGTGGTTAGCCCGTCAAAGCGAAACGCCAACCTCTGCCCCAACGAGCGGCGAGCCCACCACGAGCGACGCGTCTGCCCTCACGCGAACGGGTGTGAATGGGGTCACGGGGGACGGCATCACGATGCCCCGCCGCGTTCCCGAACGGGTCTTAACGCTGTTTGTGGCCCCGTGGACCGACAGTGACGGCGATTTACACGAAGGCGAAACGGTGTACTTAACGGTCGCTAAGTCGCACTGGGCCGAAGGCGGGCGGCGTGCCTATTACGCGGGACGCGATGCCGTGCGCTCGGTGGATAGCCTCGAGCGGGTCGCAAACCGTCGTCCAGCGGTCGAAGTCGGAGACGCTACCCCGACATCGAGCGCAACCGCCACAACAACAACGACAGCGCCGGCCACGACCGAGGGCTCCACGGGCCTCACCCCCGATCCGCATTGGGTGAGTAGTGAAGAGAATGTCACGAAGGTCACGACCCCCACGGCTGAAGCCCCCACGACCACGACCACGACCACGGCGAACGGCTCGGACCGCTCAGAGCGCTCAGAGCGCCTGATGCGGGAGGCGAAGGCCCTCGCCCAATTGCCCCCGACGCGACCGGGCACCTTAGAAGCGATGGATGAGCCCACCTACCCGCCCGTGGGTGTCGAAGTGAGTGACGATCCCAACGACCGACCTGCCACCGCTGCGCCCGCATCGCCCGTAGTAAGCGTACCAGCCACCCCTGCCACGGGGACGGCCACCCTCGGAACGGCACCGGTCAATACCACGGGCGCCGCCAGTACCACGAGTACCACGAATGCCACGACGCCCACGGCTGCCACGGCTCCGGCCGTGACCCAAGCCGCCACGTTGGAGGAGGCCACCGAGAGCGCGACAACGGACGCTACCGACGCCAGTAATCCACCTTCGACGGTCGCCCTCTTAGCGCACAAAGCCAAGCGTAACGCCGAGGCGAAAGGGACGGCTAAAACGAATTAGTCCCAAAACCCAAACCCACTTCGCTCGCTTAGTGCCCGATTGTCCCTTTAACGTTCGAGAGGACCCAACTCATGGCCATCCCATTTTTTCGTTTTGCTCGCCCGCGACTCCCCGACAATGTGACGCCGCTCACGGGCTACCCCGACTTTACGCCCGGGGCCGTGGCGCATTTTGATCGCTTTGCCCAGTGCCTTCCCTTTGAATCAATGAGTGAAGAGGGGCTCGTCTTAACGCGTGGCTTAACGCCCGAGCATCCTGAGGGGATTGGGTTTGTGTTGGAATTAACTCCTCAGACGGGGGCGGATGAGGCACTTCAAAACGACTTGATTGGCCTCACGGCCCTCTTGCCCGTCGGGAGCGTTGTCTCGATTTCCACCTATGCGTCCCCAAACGTCACGGAGCGGGTTAACTGGTTAACGCCAAGCGAAAACGACATTAAAAGCCTCGTGCGAACGGAACCCATTGCCCCCGTCTCGCAACAAACGGCGCAGCTCCTCTTTGGGATGAATGCGGGACTCAAAGCCCACTTGGAGCGCCTCGCGCACCCCCGTGCAAGCGGAGCCAGTCTTGTGGCCCCCAGCCTACGGGTGCGGCACTACCGCGCCTGGCTCGTTTGCATCGTGCCCTTTGACTCGTTGACGAATTTAGCGCGGCTCGCGAGCCTCCAATCCGCCCATGCCATTTCCATCTTACGAGGCACGGCCGGGGACGGCAGTGCGCTCGCGAGCGACACGGCCCAAAGCGCCGTGGCGGAGGCCCATGCAAGCGTCGTAGCCTTGGGGAAACTCACCCGTGAGTCAGTCTCGCGCCTCTGGAGCGCCTGCCGGGAGCGGTTTCAAAAGGGATCCGTGCGGGTACCCTCCTCGGATCCGACGTTTGCGCGCTCCCCTGGGGCGAGCCCAGATGAGGCCAGCGCGGTGGCCCCCACTTCCCACCCAGTACCGAACACTGCGCCAACCAGAGCCGCCACGTCTTTCCAAGGCGAGCGGGTCGTCACCGAAGCGCACGCGGAGGACGTGGAGGGCGCAGGCGACACCCCCGAACCGATGAAGGCGTTAACGGAGGGGTTAACGGAGGCAGTCACGGAGGAAAGAAGAGCGGAAAGAACACAAGAAGAAAGCGAGGGCGATCCGAGCCAACACGACGGGGGGATCGAAGAGGCTGATGTGGCGGCCGATACCACGCCCGAGGTGGCCCTTGATGAAGCCCTCACGCAACTGTGCGCCAAAGTGCGCTCACTGCGTGAAGCCATGGTGACGACCTTGACCAACAATGCGCTTTTCTCCCACGTCTGGGACGCCCAAACCCTGGTCGCCACGCTCGCTGAACTCTTAACCCTTCCGGACGTGACCGCTGGGGACTGGGTCCCGCCCGTGGTAAACCCCTATGCGCCCTTAAACGAACAAGTCATGAGCCCGGAGACCGAGATGGTGGTGGAGAAAACCGGCATTCGGTTTCGTCGGGTGGCGGTCGCGCAGGCGGACACGCTCACCGACCCCCGTACGGAACCCACGGGTGAGCCGGGTGCGTCGTTCGATGCTGCCACCCGTAGCGACGTCAATAGCGCCGAGGCGAGCGCAGAGGCGAGCGTCATCGCCACGAGTCTGGTGCTTAAAAACTACCCCGCCCCCTGGCACCTCTGGAGTGCAAGTTTATTGATGGGCTCGCCCGAACGCGGCGGCACCCAAATCCCCTCGCCATTCATTATGACCAGCATTATGCGGGTCTTAGACGAAGCCAACGAACGCATGAAAGCGAGCTCACACCATGTGCGTGCCTTACAGATGCAACGCTCCCAGTTGAGCCTTTTTACGAACCACTATTTGAGTAAAGCCCGCGAGTGGCAGCATGCCGTCAATAGCTTTAAGGGCGAAGGCGGCATTGAAGCCGTGAGTCATATCGTCACGGTCTTTGCCCACCCCGCCCAACACGATCGGGCCGTGCAGGCCGTGAAAAGCCTCGCCCGACAATTGGGGGGCGAATGGCGGGAAATGACGGGCTTACACACCTTGGGCCTCATGGCCACGTTGCCACTTTGCTGTGGGCCCCTCTTAGCGGACGATTTGAAAACGGTGGGGCTGCTGCCCCGTCGCACAGGGGCGACGGCCTTAGCGGGTGCCCCGGTGGTTTTAGAGTGGCAGGGGAGCGAACGACGGGTGGATGAAACCCGCCCGACGCCCTTAGTGACCCTCGTGGGTCGACGCGGGGAATTAATGCCCTTAGACCCCTTTGCCAACCGTAACGGTGGCTACTCCATGGCGATCGTGGGGATGCCAGGCTCCGGGAAATCGCTTTTGATGAATGCGCTCGCCTCTGCGACGCTCTTACGCGGTGGGATCGTCTGGGTGATTGACATTGGGCGCAGTTACGAAAAGATTGCGGATTTGTTTTCCGGGGACTTTTTGGAGTTTTCCGAGCGCGACGTCTGGAACCTCAACCCGTTGCAACTCTTAGCCAATGGCTCCACCGAACGCTTAGACGACGTCGTGGCCATCATGGCCGAACTCCTGAGTCCCCACGAAGCCTTAGGGCAATTGGAGCGCAGTACGCTCACGAACCTCATTGCCGACATTGTGCGCATCGCGAACCGCGAGGGGCGCGTCGCGAACTTTACGGATTTAGCCTATGCCTTAGACGCCGTCATTGCGCAAACGGGTGACCAACGCATTCGCGACCTACGTACCGAACTCGCCCCCTACTTAGGACCTTACGCGCAGTGGTTTGATGGCACGGGGCGACCCTTGACCTTTCAAAACCGCTTTAGCGTGCTGGAATTAGAGGGCCTCAAAGGGCATGCGGCGCTACGCCAAGCCGTCCTGATGACCTTAATGCTCATTATCGAAGACACGATGAGTAAAGATCGCGAAACGATCAAGATGGTCTTTATTGACGAAGCCTGGGATTTGATGAAGGCGGGGCACTCGGCGCAATTTATTGAGTCGGGGTTTCGTCGGGCACGTAAACACCGCGGGAGCTTTGTGGTAGCCACTCAGGGACTCAAAGACTTCTTTAGTTCCCCCACGGCCGAAGCCGCCTGGTCGTGTGCCGAAACCAAATGCTTTTTGCGCCAAAACAGCGATCAGGTCGCGAGCCTCATTGCTACCAACCGCTTTAGTGCGGATCCGGGCTTTTTAGCGCAATTAAAGTCGCTCACCACGGTCGCGGGGGAGTTTAGCGAAATGATCGTGAAGTCGGGCGACAACCCGATGGCGATTGGTCGCTTCACGATTGATCGACGCTCGCAGTTGCTCTTTTCATCGAACCCCGCGGAAGTGGCGCACATTCGTCGTTGGCAGCGAGCGGGGGCAACGCTCCTCGAAGCCGTGACCGAAGTGGCCTTGGGACATGTAGCGCCTGAGGGGACGGAGGACGCCCCCAGGGCCAGCAAAACAGATACCCTGAGCGCCCACGAGAACCCAACGATGAACCCAGCGATAAACCCGGCGACAAACCCGTCCACCCCGACCCCAACGACGATAACGGGAGGTCACTATGTCGGATAAGGAGACGCTCACCTTTATTTCGACGGGGAGCAATCAAATGATTGTGGCGAACTGGGATTGGGTGCAACGCACCTTCCCGGCCGACCCAGAGCCCGCGGAATCGACACGAACCGCGGACGCGACGACACCCACCGAAATCAAGGCAAACAAGGAAATAAAGGAATCGGGCGCCCTTGAGGCAACGCCAGCCACCGCCCCCACGGCGATGACGCAAGCGCAGGACGCGACGACCGTTCTAAAACCGACCCCGCCCTCCCCCACTCCGGCTCATGAGGCGCATCCGCCTCTTGAGGCGAATGAGGAGACGAAGGCAGTTGACGGGACGAAGGCAGTTGACGTTCATGAGCCGGCGATTAAAGCCCCGGTGGAGGCCGCCGTGGCTCATGTTGCCCATTGCGCCGATCCCGCCATGTCTGCCACGCCAGCCGATCCTCTCAACGAAGCGAATCCCGCGATCCCGGCCAATGAAGGGAGGCAGGCGAAGGTAGCGCCCGCTCACACGGCAACCCGTGTGCAGAACCCAGAGGTGACGGAACCCCTTCACACCGACGCCCCCATGACCGAGTCCCACTCCGAACCCGAACCAGAATCGGAACGGGACCCCATGCGTGAGACGGTGAACCCGAAGCTGTCGACCGACCCCGTGCCTCCGAGCGACGTCATGACCGCAACGCACGATAGGTCGCCGACGTCCGAACGCATGGTCCTTACGGTCGAGAACGACGGGGAATCCTTTTTTGCGACCCCGCTCGCGGACGCTACCCCGGTGAAACACGCTGGCTTTAAATCCCGATTCGAGAAGATGATTCGTAGTGTGAAAGCCCTACTCGATCCCCACGGGGACGAAGACGCTGAGAAGTCGGGGAAGGCTACAAAGGCAACAAAACCTTCAAAGGCCCAAAAGGCTAAAAAGGCGGAACCTCTCGCGAAGGATGTCAAGGACACCGAGGACACCGAGACGGTCAAGGCGGAGACGGCTAAGGGGGAGGTGGCGACGCCCTCCCCCCGTAGAGCCAAGAGAGCCAAGCAGGACGCACCCCACCACGCCAACGAAGCCAACGACGCCAACGTTGCAAGCGGTACCCCTACAGAAACCGACGCCCTGAGCGACCTGCGCGACCTGAGCGAGACCCCCACATCCGATACGAACGCGGTGAGCGACGTATCGACCGAGGCGACGCCACCTGCAACGTCCAAGCGCACCACGCGGGCGGGTTCCACGACCGGGAAACGTCGGAAAACGAAACGCGTGAAGCACCCCGCAACGGAAGGCATCCCCAGTGTAACGACCGACACCCCGGTGTCGGACGCCGCTCACGACGCCCTGTCCACCCCCAGCACCGGGATGACGCACGACGCGACCGCCCCCGCGTCTCACGACGTCGAGGGTGAACCCTATGACAGGCCTGACATGCCTGACAGGCCTCAAACACCTCAAACGCGTGAAAGGCAGGAATCTGCTCACGAGGAACGCGTCACGTCAGAACCCCCAACGCCCCTCCCGACGGAAACGATCGTCGCGAGCGATACGGATGTGTTGAACGACGAGGAGGTTTTCGCAGCCGAGGAGGATGAGGAGGACGAAGTAGCGGTCCTAGTAGACGAGACGAGCGATCCCGCAGCCACCACAGTGGCCACAGCGACCACAGCGACGACCACAGCGACGACCACCTCAGCGACCACGCCAGCACCTCAACCGAGTCGCAAGAAAAAGAAGAAAGCCCGTTTATCGCGTAACGCGTTCCCGCTCGGGAGTCAAACGGGCATTGCGGCGTTACTCAAAGGCGAAGGCTTATCCTTTGGGGACGTGGAGGGTGGTCCTCTGTCTCGGCAAAAGACCTCGGGTAACGACACCAACCCAACGACCGCCCCACACACCAGCCCGATAACGGAAACGGTGAGTGAATCGAACGATGCCCGTTCCACGACAAAAACGAGCACGCTTCGGGTCTTAACGCCTAACGGCGTGACGGTACCCGACAACGGGGAACCCATCACGATTGGAGGCGCTTGGGTACCGGCTACCCCAGTTACCCCTCCACCCAAAAAGAAGGCAAAAGCAGAGAAGAAACCCACGCAAGGCCCAAAAGGGCCCTTAGGACCCATGGTACCCGTGGGGGAACCGAGCCCCGCACCGCGCTCGGATGGCGCTCCCGAGTCCAGCAACACGACTCCGAAAGCCGCCGCTTGCGAGTCCGCGAACCAAGACACGAC
>CAJJMF010000062.1 GCA_905192805.1 uncultured Sutterella sp.
CCACCAAAACGAGCTCTCGCGCACTCCAGTAGCTATGTAAGAATGACAACGGTTTGACCATGGTTTTTCCTTAACCGTAGAGACTGATGACATCCCATAGCCAGCTGTGTGGCGTATGGGATGTCGCGTAGGGATGCCTTAGGTGAGGCGTCAATTAAAAGCGTGCCGTGAACTTCACTTCACCGTAACGACCCGCTTCGTAGAGCGACATCGGCGTGACGTAATCGGTGTTCGTCAAGTTGTAGAGACCCACGTTGAGGCTATAGTTTTTCGACGGACCAAAGTCCAAGCCCGCCGTAAAGTTGAGCGTGGTCCAACCGTCATAGTGTTCGGTTGCCCCCGTGCTGAAACTGTAGCTATCGGCCTTGGTGGCGCTACGCGCAAAGAGATCGGCCGAAGTGCGACCCCACGTGGTATCGCCACTCCACTTCACCCCGTAGGTCACACGCAACCCTGGGGTGCCGGTATCCGACGTGGAGATGCCGTCTTGTTCAAACGTGCGTCGCAGGGCCGTTAAACTTACGTGCGGTTCAAAGCCCGTGGTACCGATGCGATAACTCCCCGCGAGTTCCAACCCCACCGTGTGGGCTTTGGCTACGTTGTCGTAGCGATAGACACTGCCACTGCGCGAGGACGAAATGAGCATCGAGGTGATGTAGTCGGAGGCGCGGTTATAAAAGATCGACGCATCGAAGGTGGCGTTGCCTGGAACCCAACGAACCCCGAATTCAAAGTTGTTACTGGTTTCGGGCTTCAGGTCAGGGTTCCCTTCTAAGACCGAACCCGCCTGTCCCATGGTCGTATCAATGAAGCGCTCTTGTAAGAGAGGCGTACGGAAACCTTGCGTCCAAGCGAGACGAACCGAGACGGGGTTCGTGGGACGCCAAATGAGCCCCGCATTAAAGACCACACGCGAGTTGGTTTCTTTACCGGTCGTCGAACTCACCGGGGCACTTACACCCGAGGTGACTTTTGTCCCGTCGGCGCGTTCCATGTCCGTGCGAACGTGTGTGTAACGCGCTCCCCCATTGAGGGTGAGGGTCGGGGTTAACTGATAGTCAGCGGAGGCATAGAGTGCTTGCGTCAACAAATTCCCTTCGTAGTTCCATGTCGTGAGGGTGTTAAAGCCTCGTCCACGCATACTCAGGCTCGTGTTACTCACGCTCGTGGCATCGAGCATTTCATAGCTCACGTCATAGCCCGTGATCACATACAGACGGTCTGTGAACGTCCAGTCGGCCTGAACGGACGCCCCAAGCTGTTTGAGGGTATTGTCTGCGGTGTTGTCATTGGTCACACTGACCATGCCCTGATCAACATTCACGTGGTTGGTCATGACTTTATTGCTCTTCTGGTAAAAGAGATCCGTGCGTAACTTGGTGAGGGTGTCCGTGAGGTAATGCACTTCATCGAATATCCCGACTTTGGTACGCTTCCAGCTGGGCACATGGACATAGAAGTCATCGGCTGACATCGTCGGCGTGGACGAATTAAAGTCCAGATCAAAGTGATCGGCCACCAATCCAATGGTGTGCGTATCACTCACGTCATAGGCCAAATAAGCATTGGCAGACTTCGATTCAAAGTCTGTGCCAGGGGCTTTGCCATGGGCAAGCTTCAGATCACGCCCTCCTTCATAGGCAGCCCCTAAGCGATAGTGAAAGCCCCCCGCGGCCCCTGCAATCGAAGCACTGGCACTCCCCCCACGGTTCGAGGAGTTGTAGCCGGCGCTTACCGTTCCTTCGACGGGTTTCTTTCCGCCTTTTTTCGTGATGATGTTAATGGCACCGCCCAAGGCATCGGCCCCGAAGAGTACCGAGGCAGGCCCTTTGATCACTTCAATGCGTTCAATTTGGGACGGATCGATCAAAATCGGGGTACCCGACATCGACTTTTGTTCGGTCATGCGTTGACCGTCGATCATAATGAGGGTACGGAAAGCGTTTTCCCCACGAATGAGAATACGTTTCATCCCCTGACTGCCGTCGGTGTTCATTTCCACGCCAGGTACATCTTTGAGAAGGTCGGCGATCGTTTGGGCGCCTGAGTTTTCAATATCCTTGGCGGTGATGACCGAGACGGACATGTTTACATCGAGGAGCTCACGTTCTACACGGCTCGCCGTGACACGAACTTCCGAGGTGGTGGTTGTATCGCTATCGGCAGCGTAGGCGACCTGCAAGGCACTGAGCATGGCGACCAAGAGGGTTGGATAAGTCAATTTCGTCATGATGGGCATCTTTTTGAGGTTGAGTAGGTAAACAAAGGGATTTACAAGGGCGCTTGGAGTTGCTTTTGTAAATACATTACGAGGAGTTGTGCCATCGTCACGTGCCAGAATTGGCCCGCAACGGTTTGGTGGTACCAGTCCCCGTGTTTGACTAAGAGACCAGCTTCGCCCCACTGTTCCAGTAAGGGACGAGCGATGGGCTCAATCGGGGTCTCAAAACGTTGGGCAAGGCGATGCATATTGATGGCGCCCGATTCCATTTCCGAGGAAATCGTTTTCATCAAGTGCCAATGTACCGAGGGACGGGTTAAAAACGTCACGGGTTTTTGCTTTTGCGCGACCATCTCGTGCCAACGATCGAGTTGGCGCTCGAGCATAAAGCTATAGCCATTAATGCGGCCGCCCGCACCGGAACCAAACGCTAAGCAGTCCACGGCACTTTTACCGAGTTGGTTGTAGATATTGCGCTCGCGCGTTCCTTGCCCCCAGTGATTGTTGGAGAGACGACGCCAGTTGGCCTGAGTCAAATACTCCACACTCATGGCAAACATATCCGCCTTCATCGCCGTGTCTGCGGCGGGCGGCATTTTGCCATTCTGGATAAATTTGGCCATGGGGGCCTTTTCAAACACATTGAGCTGATAGCAATCGATCCCATCGAGAGGGAGGGAAGCCGCAATTTCCAGATCGTTCTGCCACACGTCCATGGTCTGTTTGGGGAAACCGTAGATGAGGTCAATCACCACGGCGGCTTCGTCGTAGCGAATCAATCGATCGAGACGATCCAAGATGACGTCCTTGCCATCGATTCGTCGCTGCATCTGACGCACTTCATCATTAAAGGTCTGTACCCCCAGCGAGAAACGGTTGACACCCCCTGCGATGGCGGCCTCCATTCGGTCTTCGGTCAAATTGTGAATACGGCCTTCAAGGGTGATTTCACAGTCATTAGCGAGGGGTAAATACTGTTTGACGGCTTTAAGAATGCGCGTCAAATCCTCGGGCGACAACGCCGTGGGTGTACCCCCACCAAAGTAAAGCGCATGGATTGGCGAAGCGTTTTGAATGGGATGGTCTGCCCATAGAGCTAACTCCGTGATAAGGGAGTCAGTGAAGTGGTGACTCCAGTCCTCACGGAAGGGATTTTGGTAAAAAAGGCAATAAAGGCACCGCGTTTCACAAAACGGTACATGGATGTAGGCGAGTCGCTTACCAGGATAAGTCATGTGGAGGTGTTCCGCGAGCGCAGCTTGGGCCGCTTCCCCCATCAAAGGCATCCCGCCGGGCCCCGAGTGAAGGGCCGCTTTGGCACCAAAGGCCTGATGCAAAGGATCCTCCGTACGGGCGTAAAATTGCTCAACACGGAAAGCCGTTTCGAGTTTGGCCTTCATGTCACGCATGCCAGCTTCAAACGTCATGCCGGCGTGGGGATGGGCGCCTGAGGCCGCTGTTTTGCTCGCATGCGGGTGCGGACTCGGGTGAGTGGTATCCGATAACATAAAGAGGGTTCCATATGAAAATGAGAATCATTATCAATTCATTATAAAAAGCTCTCTTTATGCGGATTAGTTAAGAATACATCCTGACTGATAGATGAAAAAATCTCGTTTTAATTATTTATAAGGCATTGATAAACAAAGAAATAATAGGTTGTTTACGCATGTAAATACATCATTTATTCGTAATGAGAAGCATTCTCAATACCGTAAAAAGGGGATTGAGTCATGCACAAAGATTATCGATTGGGGGATATCAATAGTTCAAAAGCGCCCACGATGTCTCGAGGGCGCTTTGACTCGGGATAGTTAGGACTGAGCGAAGAGCGCTCGAACCCGTTCCAGATCGTCTTGGGTATCGACGCCAGGCGGCAGGGCTTCGTTAAGCACCATGACCGCAATGCGTTCCCCGTAGTAGAGAGCACGTAACTGTTCCAAGCTTTCAAACTTTTCCAGCGGTGCCTGAGCAAGCGGGGGGAATCGCTTGAGAAAGCCGACACGATAGGCATAGAGCCCTAGGTGGTGTAACGCAGGGAGTCCTTCGGGGAGCCCCGGTTTTTCTTCGCGGAAATGATCGCGTGGCCAAGGCATAGGGGCTCGGGAGAAATTAAGCGCTGTGCCCTGATGGTCGATGACGACTTTGACGACATTGGGATTCAAAAAGTGTTCACGGTCCGCGATGGGATGGGCCGCCGTGGCCATGGCGCAATCCGGGCGACGTTCCAGGAGTTGTGCCACGTCGTTGATCACGGAGATGGGCATGAGGGGTTCATCGCCTTGCACATTCACGACAATGGCCTCATCGGGCAAGCCTAAACGGGTGACGGCTTCGGCTAAGCGATCGGTGCCAGTGGGATGATCGACCGAGGTTAACACCACGTCGAGCCCAGCAGCCTCACAGGCTTCATAGACTTCGGGTGCATCGACGGCCACAATCACGCGGTCCGCTGCACTTTGCTGCGCACGTTCGGCCACCCGCACGACCATGGGTTTACCCAGAATATCGGCGAGAGGTTTATTGGGCAGACGCGACGATTTGAGTCGCGCAGGAATCAATACGACAAACGACATTATTCACCTTGGGAAGTCGAGTGATGAGGGACTTCATGTTTGAGTTGTTCAAGCTCATCCGGACGAAGCGGACGGGCTCGTTCACGAATCATCACAGGGATCTGGTTACGCACTTCAAAGGCGAGAGCACAGTGCGGGCAAACAAGCTCAGTGCGTTCAGCCTCATAAGGCTTGAGCGTGCCTTTACACACCGGGCAAACCATTGCATCAAAGGTAGAAGACATGGACTCACTTTTCCTTGATCAGATATGGACGCTCGTGGTGTGCTCAAAACGCACCCCTCAAAGCGCCATGCGCTTACAAATACGATGGGATGCCCGCAGTATAGCGGATTCCTCGCGCTCAGCGCAGTCGGGGAAATCCTGACAACACTTAACTCTCGGGTAGTGATTCGTTGTGTCAAATAACTATTACGGCGCCATTTTCCAATAGCAAACGTTTGTGAGAGTTGTTGCGAAATTTTTTGCAGTGCATTTAGGATTAGCGTTTCACTTCTCAGGGCACCTTGAGATCGATACAATGAGCGCCCAAAACGTTTTTTGACCCCAAAAACTATGAAGTCTTCTTCTTTATTATGGCTTGGCCTACTCATCAGTGCCATGGCCTTGGTGTGGCTTACCACTCATCCGCCTCATGCGTTGGATTTAGCGGTGAGTCAACCGTTTTACCAGAATGGCGTCTGGTTTAGTAAGAGTTACCCGTGGATGGAAGTCGTTGGGCATCTCTGGATCAAGTGGATTCCGATTCTGATTGCCCTGTATTTTCTGGTCAACTTGGTACAGGCGTGGTGTGCCCATCGCCTTAACCCACGCCCCGAGACGCGCGATCGCTTGAATCGAGCGGCCTTTATTTTGGTGGGGTTACTCATTACGTTACTTGCTGTAGTGATTTTAAAGCGCAATACGGGCGTGGCGTGTCCTTGGAGTAGTGTACCCTTTGGGGGCGAAGCCGTCATTCGAGCTCCGAGTTGGCCCTGGCATAAGTTGCCTGGCAATTGTTGGCCCTCTGGGCATGCGGGAACGGGTTTTTGCCTGATGGTGATGTATTACGCTTGGCGTGATACCGCGCCACGAAAAGCGTGGCTATGGCTGACGTTTGCGCTGGCCTTTGGCGTCTTTTGCTCGGTAATTCGTATCATGCAAGGGGCCCACTTTTTGTCCCACTGCCTGGCAACCTTTCTCATCGATTGGCTTATTCTGGGCGTACTCTATTACGCGTGGCGTTGGCGTTGGCCTTTGGGTGACGTGAGTACGCCTCGATCCTCTCTTAACAACTAATATGAAAAAGTATTTGCTCTTTACCACGCTCTGGTGGACGGTCGTGTTTGATTGGCCCTTCTGGGGACGCATTATGGACTTCTACAATCACCAACCCCCGATGGGCTTTATGGTGATTGTGGCCATCGCCTTTGCTTTTTTGACGCTCGCTTTTTTACGACTCTTAGCGTTTTTACCCTTCCGCGTGTTCCAAGCGCTCATGGTGATTCTGACGCTCGCGGGGGCGACCGCTTACTGTGGCTCGTTACTTTATGGCGTACCCGTCACGCCCGATATGATGCGAAACGTCATGGCGACCGATCCGCACGAAGCCTCGGGGTACTTATCGCTGAAAACGATCGCCCTCTTTTTGGCGGTTGCCATTCCTCCCCTTATTGCCACGTTTTGGCTGGCGAAACCCATCGTGAAGGCGCCACGTCGTGCCCTCAAGGGGTTGGGATGGATTGCGTTTTCACTCGTGATTGCGCTGGGATCCATCGGGATGGGGTTCCAAGATTTCGCCGGCCTCTTCCGAGGAGACCGCTCGTTGCGCTACTTTTTGTCACCCTTTAATGTGGTGTACTCCACGATTCGGACTTTTACGACGGATGCGAGTCCCGATCAGGCCCGTACACGTAAAACACTCGATGAGCATCCGACGATGACGGTGACACCGACCCGCCCGACGGTGTTTGTGGTGGTGGTTGGAGAAACGACCCGTTCGGCCAATTGGGAGTTAGCCGGTTACCGTCGGGAAACGACGCCACTACTGAAAACCATCCCCGATTTAATTAGCTTCCCTCGGGTGCAATCCTGTGGCACGTCGACCGACGTCTCGGTGCCCTGTATGTTTAGTCGTGTGGGCCACCATAACTACGATCGCGAACAGATTTTGGCGGAAGAGCCCTTAGCGACCGTGTTGCAACGTGCCGGTTTTAAAGTCGAATGGATTGAAAACCAAGGCGGCTGTAAAGGGGCATGCTGGGAAGTACCCAATCGTCGTCCTACGCCCGTGCCGGAGTACTGTGACAAGGGTAACTGTTTGGATGGCGTATTTATTCGCGAAATCGATAATGCCGTGACCCATGCCACTACGGCTCAGCCGACCGTGCTTTTCTTACATACGATGGGTTCGCATGGCCCTGCCTACTATCTGCGTTCGCCTGAGGCAGATAAAGTCTTTAAACCCGAGTGCCGCGATGCCGACTTAAGCAGTTGCTCACGTGAGAGCATTGTGAATGCCTACGACAATTCCGTGCGCTACACCGACTTTGTGTTGGCAAATATGATTAAAACGCTCGAAGCCGCGCATATTAATGCCGCGCTCGTGTATGTGTCCGACCATGGAGAATCGTTGGGCGAAAATGGGCTCTACTTGCACGGTATCCCCTACATGGTGGCTCCGAAAGAGCAGACAACGGTACCGATGGTGATGTGGTTCTCGCCTGAATTTAAAACGGAGTATGGCGTCAATGAAGACGCGATTCGTGCGAAGGTGACGAGTGACGATGTCTCACACGATAACCTCTACCACACGGTCATGGGCTTACTAAAGGTGAAAGGGACGACCTATGAGCGTCCGTACGACCTGAGTGCGGCGCCCTAATCGTCTAACAACAATCCCCCAAATGAGGACGTTTCTCGCTTGGGGGATTGCTTTTAAGAGAAGGCTTACCGTTTTTAACGCGTAAAGAGCGTAAAGAGTTCCTCACGCGACAGACGAGCTTTCGGGCGCGAGGCGTTACTATCGTCGGCGGCACGGCGTCCGAGGGCAATGGCGACCGCAGCCTTTTCGCCTTTGTCGGGTAACCCAAAGGCCTTATCAAACTCACGGAACTTCATGCCACCCAAGGCGGTGGTATCAATGCCTAATTGCGGTGCAGCGTAGAGCAAGAATCCAAGCGCAATATGCACTTGTTCACGTACCCAAATTTCCCCATGATCGTAGCCCGAGAAGTAATTGGTGACGCCTTGGCGGCGGAAGGCTCCAAAGCCTTCAATATCAAAGTCTTCCGGGAAACGTCCGGCTTGGGCTTCATTGTCCAAGACCTTTTGGCACCACGCGTCATCGATGGTGGTTTTGGCAGCCATCACAATCACGTGGCTGGCGTTGGCAACGCGTTCAATATTGAAGTCTTTCACGTAGGGCAGTAACTCTTCACGAGCACTTGCACGATCAAAGACGTAGAAATGCCACGGTTGGATATTCATGGAACTCGGGGTTAAGCGAAGAATTTCGAGCACCGCATCGAGCTCTTCAGGACTTAACGTGTCCTGCTCATCATAGTGTTTGGTGGTATAGCGTGTTTGAGCCGTATCTAAAACCGCTGGGTTCATGTAAAACTCCCATAGACAAAAATAAGTTGATATTCATTGTGCCAAAGGTCAACGGGTTTTGGCTAGAGGGCAAAGGGGAAAAGTCCCCATTCTAAATAGGCGTTTTTTCGTGTCGTGCGCTGTGGCCCATGGGTTTTTCACCCCCTGTGCGTAGCACGCAATATTTTGTAAGATATGTGCTTTGCAATACTGTTACAGGCGACGTCACTGTGATACCCAACCACCTCCTCTCTTGCATTGTGGCGAAACGGGCGCATCGAAAGGGCGCCGTGGGAGGGGTTTGTCCATCGTTTTTTCGCGGGATCCTCACGAGTGTGCTGCTCAGTGTCACGATAGGAGGGGTGGTGAGTGTGACCTGGGCTAAGGACCTTCAGGTCTTGCCGCCTACGGTCGCTGAAAGGGGACAACGAACCCCTCCACCGCGATCCAGCCCGTCCGAAATTCGGATTGGTTATCCCACGTCGCTTGATCCGAGTAGCTATATCGATGTGGTCGTGCCCCTTGTGGAGCGCTTAAAGTCCCAACTTCCTCAAACCAAAGTCACGACGGGAGAAATCGCACTCGATCAAATTAACCGTGATCTCAATGGACAGTTTGATTTTCTCTTACTCTCGGGGGCGGAAGCACAAATGATTGCGCCCGCTCCCTTACCCTTGGCCACGCTCAAATATGCGGCGTATGAAGGACTTAACCGCTCGCTGGGGTCCGTCTTTATTGTCCGTAGCGATTCGCCTATTCAAAGTGTGGGGGATATGCGTGGTCACAGTGTTGCGGCCAATGATGAGCAATCGTTCGACGGTTGGCTCATTGCGATGAATGAGTTGGTCGAATCGGGCTATGCCATTGCCTCCTTTTTTTCCACCAAAACGTTTACGCACTGGCAGTATCCGGATGTGACCACACTGGTGCTCTCGGGGACGACGGACGTGGGGGTATTGCCCACGTGTGTACTCGAGCGCTTGATTGCACAAGGAGCAGTACTCCCCGAGAGTATTCGGGTTGTAGGCGAACGAACCTCGCAAGGGGATTTATGCCGCCGCTCCACGGCACTCTACCCAGGGCGCCAATTGCTTGCGCTCTCGCATGTCCCTCCCAGTGTGGTGAAATCCGTGCTGCTGGCGGTATTGACCATTCCGCCCACCGCCGAAGGCGCAGAGTGGTTACCCAATAACGACGTCTCGCAACTCGATCGCCTTTTGGAAAACCTTCGGTTGGGTCCCTATGCCTATATGAAGGAATGGTCCTGGCAGGCGCTTTGGGCACGCTACCGGGTTTGGATTGGGGTGGCCTTAGGGTTATTGGCACTGTTACTCTTAGACTTTGTGCGTATTAATCGTATTGTCCGACGTCGAACGGCGGAGTTGGCGCAAGAAGTCGCTGCCAATGAAGAGGCCCACCGCGCCTTGGAGGCGAGTCGCCATCGCTTGGATTTACTGGAGCGCGCCAGTGTCGTCTCACAACTCTCGGCGATGATTGCGCACGACCTAAAACAGCCCCTCACGATCATGGTGAATTACCTGAACGCGCTTAAAGTACTCATGACGCAAAAGCGTTACGAGGAAGGTCTATTTCAGCAAACCATTGATCGGGTCTCGCAAGAAGCCTATCGATTAGGGGAAATTATTGATCGGGTGCGTCAAATTAATCGGCGTGAATGGGCCCTGCGTAGCCCCATTGATTTACGTGCCACCGTGGAGCGGGTGCGCGAATATGCGCAACTCGATGCCTCGGCACTCGTGTCGAGTCCGCACGAAGCATACTGGGTCTTAGGGAATGCCCTCGAAATCGAACTGGTCCTCATTAACGTGATGCGTAACGCGAAAGCCGCTGCGCACAGTCCGGGCGGCGGAGGTATGGTTCGCGTTTTGATCGAACGGCAAAAGGTGGGCGAACCCACTGAGGACGGAAACCCTGGACGCACCCCCTCGATTGCCATCAAGGTGGAAGACAATGGTCCTAAAATTACGGACGAGGTGTTTGCCAATTTAGGAAAATTAACCAAAAGCAGTAAAGTGGATGGGATGGGCTATGGGCTTGCGATTGCACACTCCATTGTCGAAGCCCATCAAGGACATATGTGCTTTGAACGTATTGAGCCCCAAGGGATTCGCGTAACGATCGTACTGCCGGAATTGCCAGCGGACGATGCGCGTACTGCAACAAATGAGGTAACAAGATGACCAATCCCGTAATTCGTATCGTGGATGACGATCCGCAGGTCGCAGAATCCTTGCGGTTTTATTTGGAAGTGTCTGGCTTTCAGGTGTTGGCTTATGAGAGCGGAGAAGCGTTTTTATTAAACGATGATCGTTCACGCGTGGGATGTTTGTTGCTCGATGTGCGTATGCCTACCATGAGTGGGCTCGAATTGCAACGCGTGCTTAATGCCGAACATGCCATGTTGCCGATTGTGTTCCTCTCGGCGCATGCGGATGTGAGTATGGCCGTGGATGCGGTGCGTCAAGGTGCCTCGGGTTTTGTGGAAAAACCCCCGAAACCCGAAGTGCTGTTATCGGAATTGAAAAAAGCCGTCGCTTTACACGAAAAGCGCATTAAAATGCAACGAGAAATTGATGAGATCGATGCACAGCTTGCGAAGTTGACGCCCGCCGAGGAAGAGACGGCCAAATTAATCGCGAAAGGGCTTAGCAATGCTGAAATTGCCGAGATCATGAATTTGGCGGAAAGTACCGTACGACGTCGTCGCGCTGATATTGCGAGCAAATTGGATACGCAAAATGCGGTGGAAGTCAGCGAGTTGTATCGTTGGAAAATGCAATTAAAAGAAGAGCTGCCGTAACGTGAGGAGTTAACAGGATGAAGGGCACGTTCACAAGGTTATGGGGGGTGATGCTCGTATGCGCCACGACGGGAAGTGTGGCCAGTACGGAGCGTTTTGGCTGGGAGCCGCCGCCCGTGGTGGACGTGATCGTTGTGGGCGGTGGTGGGGCTGGGCTCTCCGCCGCCGTCACCGTGGCGGAGCAGGGACTCTCGGTATGGGTCTTGGAAAAAATGCCCGCCATTGGTGGCAATACCTTACGTGCCAGTGGCCTCTTTAATGCCGTGGATCCACAACGCGAACCCGCGATGGGTGAACAAGACACGGCGGAGCGCTACTACTCCCAGATGATTTTATCGGGCGGAGGGGAGAGTTCTCCGGCGGTTGTGAAAGCCCTAGTTGACCATACCTATCCGACCCTCAAGTGGTTGGAGAGCCTCGGGTTGAAATTTCGCCCTCAAACGGTGGTGACCTGGGGGGCGGAGTGGCCTCGTGGCCATAAACCCTTGGAGCCCCGCGGTCAAGGCTATATTCGCGTTTTGTCGAGTACGTTGCTGACCTTAGGAGGCAAAATTCATACCAACACGCGCGTGGTGGGGTTATTACGCGACGAAACGGGGCGCATTGCGGGGGTAACCTATTCCCTAATGACTCCGTCCTCGCAGACCCCCTCGGATGGGGCCAAACCACACGAAGTCCGGTCACGCTATGGAGTGGTGCTCGCCTCGGGCGGCTTTGCGGCCAACCCGACGTTGGTGAAACGTTACGCACCCCAATATGCGGATTTGCCTACCGACAATAATCCAGGCAATACGGGCGACTTGTTGGCGATTGCCAAGGGGGTTGGGGCTCAGTTGGTCGGGCTGGAAAATATACAGGTGGTGCCTGGCGCGCCACCCGGGCAACCCTTTCAAGTCCGACTTGATCTGGATGCCTCACGCTTTATTTTGGTGGACCGCCAAGGCCATCGATTTATCGATGAGGACGAACCGCGTGACGCGTTGGCCCGTGCCGTGGTTGATCGTTTAAAGTCGGGCGTTTTTTCGATTACAAACCAAGCGACCTTGGACTCCTTTGATGTGGTGACACAGCGCGATATCTATAAGGGGTTGGAGACGGGTTCCGCCTTCCGCGCAGAGACGCTCGAGGCGCTCGCTCAAGCGATTCATGTCCCTGTGAAGGCACTCAAAACGAGTGTCGAACAGTTTAACCAAGAGGCCATCAAACACACGGGTAAATGCGCCCGTGCCATGTGTACCCCCTTGTCCTCGGGCCCCTTTTGGGCATCTCCCCTGTCGATGACGGTGCACTCCACGATGGGGGGTGTGGTGATTGATCCCTTGGCGCGAGTGTTAAATGCG
>CAJJMF010000063.1 GCA_905192805.1 uncultured Sutterella sp.
CTCAAATAGAGAAGTTTTTATAAGATAACACTATTACCACTCTGTTGAACTCAGTGTTTATACTGACTACCTGCTAAGAAATTTGATTTTAGGCGTGTCGTAAGCGCAATCGCGGGAAGGCATTGAGGGCATTCTGGTACGTCATCTCCGAAATCGTCTCTAAACTCACCCCACGCAGTTGGGCAGCCACGTCGGCCGTCTCCAACAAATCAAGCGGTTCGGTACGCAACTCACCCGAGTCCCGACGTCGTGAAGACGGAATATCCGGGGCATCGGTTTCCAATACCCAACGGTCCGCTTCAATCTGGGCAAGATGGCGCCGTATACGCTGGCTTCCGTCGTAGGTGCTCGCCCCGCCAAAACCAAAATGAAAACCGAGCGCCTTAAAGCGTGCCAACTCATCCTCGGAGCCATTAAAGGCGTGCATCACGCCCCCGACGACGCGGTATCGATTGAGGTACTTTAAAAGGCGAGACCCACTTTTTCGAATATGTACCGAAAGTGGCAACGAAAAGCGTTTCGCGATTTTGAGTTGTTCCGCAAAAAAATGCTCTTGCTTGGCATCGTCGAGCGTCTCGACCCATCCATCAATCCCGATTTCACCGATGCCCACAAAATGCGGATCGTCAAGTGCACGTTCAACCGTTTGCGCGAGTTCCAGTAAGTCCGATTCCTGAGCACGGGGGGTATGCAGGGGATGAATCCCTAGGGTATAAGCCACATCGTATTCATGGGCGAGTGCCTGACAGCGTGCCCAATCCCGGGCATTGCCACCCGCACAGATGAGCATGTCGACAATGCCACGCGCCTTGGCGCGAGCAATCACGTCCCCCACGTCGTCAACAAAATCCTCCACCTGCAAATGGGTGTGGGTATCAATCCATTTCATCGCTCACCTCGCGACGTTAGAGAGCCGCCATACGTCCACGATCCAAACGCAACGTGCGGTCGCACCGCGCCGCGAGCGA
This sequence comes from uncultured Sutterella sp., assembly GCA_905192805.1. Lineage (GTDB taxonomy): Bacteria > Pseudomonadota > Gammaproteobacteria > Burkholderiales > Burkholderiaceae_F > Sutterella. The sequence continues at coordinate 969 of CAJJMF010000063.1, forward strand.
TTCGTCGTGCGTCACAATCACGGTGGCCGTTCCTTGGCTTCGGGCTAAGTTCACAAATAAATCAAACACCGCATCCGACGTTCGACGATCCAAATTTCCCGTGGGTTCGTCCGCAAGAATCCCCGCAGGATTGGTCACGAGGGCGCGCGCAATCGCCACACGTTGACGCTCGCCCCCCGAGAGTTGACTCGGTAAATGCGACAGTCGGTGCGTGAGTCCTACGGCTTCGAGCATGGCTTGCGCTTTTTGTTTCGCCACTTGGCGATCTTCGTTACGAATCCATAAGGGCATTGCCACGTTGTCTAAAGCGGAAAATTCGGGCAACAAGTGGTGAAACTGGTACACAAAACCAAGCGAACGGTTTCGTAAGGCCGCCCGATCGTTCGAGTTGAGACGCGAGAGGGCCTTCCCCATCACATACACTTCACCCGCATCAAATTGGTCCAGTCCACCTAAGACGTGCAAAAGGGTCGATTTCCCGGAGCCGGACGAACCAACAATCGCCACGACTTCCCCAGGCATCACGGAAAAATTGACCTCCTCGAGCACCGGCACGACTTCCGTGCCGTCTCGGTAGGCTTTGGCTAAATCACGGGCCACAATCACAGGGTTACTCATAACGTAGGGCCTCCGCGGGTTCCGTTCGAGCGGCGCGCCAACTGGGGTAGAGCGTCGCAATCACACTTAAAATAAAGGAAAAGAGGGCAATCGGAATCACATCACTCATGCGTGGATCACTCGGCATCGACGAAATGAAATAGACCTCTTTCGGGAGGAATTTCACGCCAAACACCCACTCAATGAAGCTCACAATGCTGCCCACATTTTCGGCAATCACTAGGCCCGAGACCACGCCCACCGTGACCCCAATCAATCCCACGATCGTTCCTTGCAACACAAAGATTCGCATAATGGCCCCTTGTGTTGCGCCTAAGGTACGCAAGATCGCAATGTCGGCTTGTTTTTCTTTCACCGTCATCACCAAACTCGACACTAAGCCAAAGGCCCCCACGAGCACAATCAAGAAAAGGATGATGCCCATCATGCGTTTTTCTACCTGTACCGCCGCAAACCACGTGCGATTTTGCTGCGACCAGTCACTCGCAATTAACCCCTCGGGGAGCTGTTGATTGAGTTGTTCCGCGACCTCGGGGGCGTCATCCATATGAGCGAGCTTTAACCGTAAGCCCTGTGGTCCGTTGGTACGGTAGAGCGCTTGGGCGTCACGGATATGAATGAGCGCCATCGAGCTGTCGTACTCATAGTGTCCTGAATTCATCAGTCCAACAACCGTAAACTGGCGCATCCGGGGCACCACCCCGGCAGGGGTGACATTACCTTCTGGCACCATCATCGCCACTTTGTCGCCAATACGCACACCGAGCAAATACGCCAAATCTTTCCCAAGGACCACGCGAAATTCCCCTGGCTCCAATACCGCCAAATTCGGAATCCCCATCAAATGCGTGGCAATTTCACTCACTTTGGGTTCAGCCTCCGGGTCAATCCCTTTGACCATGGCACCACGCACGGAGCGTCCTGCCGTCAATAGGCCTTGCCCTTGCACGAAGGGTGCCGAGGCGACAATCTGCGCGTTTTGGGTTAACGCGCTCGCGAGCTTATCCCAATCGGGCTGCGTTCCTCCGATGGCGCGTAATTCCATATGTGGCACGACCGAAAGCATGCGATCGCGCACTTCCTTCTGGAAGCCGTTCATCACGGACAGTACAATAATGAGCGCGGCTACCCCAAGGGCAATGGACGTCACAGACATCGCCGAGATAAAGGACATGAATCGGTCCTTACGACGTCCGCGCCGTCCTGCACGGGTATAGGTGAGACCAATGGTCCATTCAAAAGGGATCTTCACAGAATTCGTTCCTATCCTAGGGAAAACGGAGAATGCGCATATTCTAACCGTACTGAGTGAGTAGAATACTTTCTATGTCCAAAGCTTTCATACTGATACCGGGATTACGCCTTGCAAAAGATCAGGCGAACGCCCTCCTCGAGACGCTTTGTCCCGAGGAAGACGAGGCACTGCGACGCATTGCCCCCAACGTCAAAGCACTCCACGCCCAAGTATTTGATCGCGGTCCCTACTGGCGTGCGCAACACCGGCTCTGGCTCTGGAAAGTACTCACGCGCGATGAGGGCTATCCTCGAGAGGCGCCGTGGCTCTGGAGCGCGTTAGGTGCTCGAGAACTCGCGCCCGAACTCTGGGCACTGAGCCCGCTCTGCCTCTCCCCCGACGGGGACGTGACAGAAGTGACGCTTAACGCTTCCCATGTGTTTTCGCTCAGTCAGGTTTTACGTGAACCGCTCAAAAAAGCGGGCTTTCAGCTGCAACTGTGGGATAATCATTGGTTCGTTACGCGTAAAACGCCTTGGTCCGTGGTCAGTACCCCCGTGAGCGCCCTTCGAGGACGCCCCTTTGATCATCGTGCTGTTCTGGGTGATACCGAGGCGTTTGAGGCGCTATTGGATGAGCTCCATCGCGCAAAAACACACTGGGAAGAACGCGAAAACTGCACCCTTTTTACCCATTTTTGGCTCTGGGGCGGCGGTTGTGAAGAGCGCTTCTATCCCCCTACCCTCATTCGTGCTGTCGCGTCCGATGATCCCATCGTACTCGGTTGGGCCAATGCTGCTGGCATCCTCAACACGTTCCTCACGTCCACCCAAACAGGTTGGCCTGAGGATACGGCGCCAGGCGATGTGATCGTCCTGCTCGATACGCTTTACGAACCGTGGTTAAAAGGGGACACACGTGCGTGGCGCTTAGCGCTCCCTCGCTTAGCGGATCAGGTTGAGCGTTACCGCCAACACGCCCTCAAACGCGATCCACAAACCGACGTCATTATCGTTGGGTTTGGGGAAGACGGGGCCGTGAGTTTTGAGCCCCACGAAAACACATTAAAGAATCGAATCTTTAAGCCCACCGCGCTCCCACCGAGCGCTTGGTTGGCACCATCCACATCAGAGTGACATGACACGAATTGTTCAACGCCCGTTTGATATCGAAAAAGCAACTCAACTGATCGCCGACGGTTTTTCCCCGGCCCTTGCTCGAGCGCTCGCCGCCCGAGGGATCGCCTCCCGGGACGATTTATTAGTCGATTGGCAGGGACTCCTTGCTCCGCAGCAGTTGGAGGGTACACGCGAAGCGGCTATTCGCTTAGCTCAGGCGCGCGAACGAGGTGAGCTGGTCACCATCGTCGCGGACTATGACTGTGATGGGGCCACGGCGTGCAGTATCGCCATGAAGGGGTTAACCCAAATGGGCATTCGCGTGAATTATTTTGTGCCCGATCGTGTCACTCAAGGCTATGGGCTCACGCCGAGCTTTGTGGATATGATTCACGAGCGCTCTCCCGAAACCCGTTTGATCGTCACCGTCGATAACGGCATTTCCTCCATTAAGGCAGTCGAACAGGCACGTCAGTATGGCATTGACGTGATCATTACGGACCACCATTTACCGGGCGACGTGGAGCCGCAGGCCCTTGCCATTGTGAATCCCAATCGCAAAGGGTCCACGTTTGCGTCGAAAAACCTCGCTGGGGTGGGCGTCATGTATTACGTGCTTCTCGCCTTACGGGCCTATTTACGTGAACAAGGCGTCTACGATCGCATGACACAACCACGCCTTGATGCGCTCGTTGACTTAGTCGCCTTAGGCACGGTGGCCGACGTCGTGAAACTCGACAAAAATAACCGCATTTTGGTGGCTCAAGGGCTCAGACGCATTCGTCAAGGATTGGCACAGCCTGGCATACAAGCCCTCTTTAGTATCGCAGGCCGAAAACCCGAAGAAGCCTCGGTGCGGGACTTTGGCTTTGCCATTGGTCCCCGTATTAACGCCGCGGGGCGATTAAGTAGTATGCAAAACGGGATCGAATGCTTACTCTCGTCCACGGAAACCACCGCACTCGCCTTTGCCCGAGAACTCAACGCCATTAACAGTGAACGGCGAGAGCTCGAAACCAATATGCAACAAATTGCCGAAGCGGCTGTGGAGGCCCAACTCGAATCCCATCGAGCCACGCTCTGCTTACGGGATGAGGAATTTAACGAAGGGGTCGTGGGGCTGGTAGCGAGCCGTATTAAAGATCGCATTCATCGTCCGGTCTTTGCCTTTGCGCCTGCGGACAATCAAACCCTCAAAGGCTCTGGACGCAGTATTCCCGGCATTCATTTGCGAGACATGCTCGCGATCGTCAATCAAGCCCTGCCGGGCGCAATTGTGCGCTTTGGGGGCCATGCAGCGGCGGCTGGCTTAACACTCAATGCGGCCTTTTATGAGGACTTTTGCCGTTTACTGGAAGACACCGTTAAAGCGCATACGGAACCACACTTGTTTGAACGTATTGTTTACGCGGACGGTGGACTCAAAGCAACCGAAATTAACGAGTCGCTTATTACCAGCATTGACCAGCTCATTTGGGGCCAAGGCTTTGAAGCGCCGATTTTCGCCAACGACTTTACCGTGCGTCGCCAAACCGTACTCAAAGACGCGCACCTCAAACTGACGCTAGAGCACGAAGGGGCCCTCTTTGATGCGATTTTCTTTCGCCGCCGAGATCCATTCGCACAGCAGGTCACCCTTGCCTACCGCCCCACGATCAATGAATTCATGGGACGCCGTAGCATTCAATTGGTGATTGAAGCCGTGGACGAATAAAGCGACACGCAGTGACTAAGCCCATGATTTTACTCACAAAGTCGTGTTCAAAATTTAGTCCATTGCCCTAAATCGCTTATAATTTCCGATTCACCTTTTTCGATTTAATCAAACGGACCTTCTTGACTCACCGAGGTCCGTTCTGTTTTTACTTAACCAACTTTTGGAAACATTATGGAAGTCGAACGCATCAATCAAATTCAGAACCTCATCGACGATTTAACGCATCGTCTGGTTGAATTACGGGGGTATCTTTGACGTCGATCGTAAAGCGCGACGACTCGAAGAAGTCAACCGTGAGGTCGAAAATCCGGATCTCTGGAATGACCCGAAACATGCCCAAGAAATCAGCAAAGAGAAAAAACTCCTCGATGGCATTGTTGGGAGCTTTAATCGTCTGACCACGGGCATCAATGATGCGGCCGAATTGTTTGAACTCTCCATGGCCGAAGAGGACTGGGATACCGTAGAAGCCGTGGGTGGCGACGTGGAAGCCATTGAACGCCAAGTCGCGGACTTGGAATTCAAGCGTATGTTTAACCAGCCCATGGACCCCGCGAATTGTTACCTCGAAATCCAATCCGGGGCGGGTGGCACCGAAGCGCAAGACTGGGCCAGTATGCTCGAACGTATGTATATGCGCTACGCCGAACGTAAAGGCTTTAAGGTCACCTTGGAAGAAGAAAGTGCGGGGGACGTCGCGGGGATTAAGTCCGCCACGCTCTATATCGAAGGCGATTATGCCTACGGTACGTTGCGTACCGAAACAGGTATTCACCGCTTAGTCCGTAAGAGCCCCTTTGACTCTAACGCTCGCCGACACACCTCCTTTACTTCGGTCTATGTCTACCCCGAAGTGGACGATTCGATTGATATCGAAATCAATCCTGCAGACTTAAAGATTGACGTGTTCCGCGCGTCAGGTGCCGGTGGTCAGCATATTCAAAAGACGGAGTCGGCCGTGCGTATTCACCACGTTCCGACGGGCATTATCACCATTTGTCAGGATGACCGCTCGCAGCACCGCAACCGTGAAAAGGCGATGCAACAGTTAAAAGCCAAGCTCTATGAATTGGAAATGCGTAAACGTATGGAAGCCCAAACCAAACTCGAAGAGTCCAAGTCGGACATTGGTTGGGGACACCAAATTCGTAGTTATGTGCTCGATCAATCCCGTGTCAAGGATTTGCGAACCAATGTCGAAACCGGTAATACCGGTGCCGTGCTCGATGGCGATTTAGACCAATTCATCGAAGCGTCGTTAAAGCTCAACATCGGCGGTGGCTCGACCGATTAATTCTCATTGTTCACAAGGGGTCCTCCAGAAGTGCTATGCTTAAGCACACTGAAGGACCACTACAGGATCTTTTTTATGACAGACGAAAACATGAATACCGTTGACACTCCTCAACAAGACGAAAACCATATCATCGCTGAACGTCGTGCTAAGCTCGCGAAATTGCGTGCAGAAGGCGTGGCCTACCCGAACGACTTCAAGCGCACCGACTTGTTTGGTGACTTGAATGCGAAATATGAACACGCCACCGCCGAAGAACTCGAAGCGGCGCATGTCGAAGTGGCTTGCTCGGGTCGCATGATGCTCAAGCGTGTGATGGGTAAGGCGAGTTTCGCAACGGTACGTGACTTCACGGGTGAAATGCAGTACTTCATTTCCCAGGCTGACTTAGGCGACGAAGTCTACGAACGTTTTAAGACTTATGACTTGGGCGACATCGTCGCCGTCAAGGGCGTCCTCTTCCGCACGAAGACGGGTCAGTTGTCGATCCGTGCGCACGAATTGCGTCTCATGACGAAGAATATTCGTCCCTTGCCCGATAAGCACAAGGGCTTGCAGGACACCGAAATGGCTTACCGCCAGCGTTACGTCGACCTCATCATGAATGAAGAATCCCGTAACCGCTTCTTGATCCGCTCCAAGGCCATCGCGGAAGTTCGTAACTTCATGATCCAGAATCGCTTCTTGGAAGTCGAAACACCGATGTTGCATCCGATCCCGGGTGGTGCCAACGCCAAGCCGTTTATCACGCACCACAATGCCCTCGATTTGGACATGTACTTGCGTATCGCTCCCGAACTCTACCTGAAGCGCTTGGTGGTGGGTGGCTTCGAACGCGTGTTCGAAATCAACCGTAACTTCCGTAACGAAGGCGTCTCGGTGCGTCATAACCCTGAATTCACGATGATGGAATTCTATGCGACGTACTGGACCTACCACGATCAGATGGACTTCACGGAAGCGCTCTTGCGCACCGTTGCCCAGAAGACCATCGGCACCACCTTGATCAAGTATCAGGGCAAGGAAATCGATTTCGGTAAGCCCTTTGATCGCTTGACCCCGATTGGCGCGATCAAGAAGTACTCCGACAAGTACACCGACGAACAGTTAAATGACGAAGCGTTCTTGCGTGAAGAATTGAAGCGCTTGGGCGAGCCGCAACCGGACTACGTGCACTTAGGGGCCCTCCAAATGGCGCTCTTTGAAGAAACCACGGAAGCGAAGTTGTTGCAGCCGACCTTCATCATTGACTACCCGACGGAAATCTCCCCGTTGGCTCGTGCTTCGGATACGAACCACGACATCACCGAACGTTTCGAACTCTTCGTGGGTGGCCGTGAATTAGGTAACGGCTTCTCCGAATTGAACGATCCGGACGACCAGGCAGAACGCTTCCAGGCTCAGGCCGATGCGAAGAGCCACGGCGATGATGAAGCGATGTATTACGATGCGGACTACATCCGCGCTTTGGAATACGGTTTAGCGCCGACCGCGGGTTGCGGTGTGGGTATTGACCGCTTCATCATGTTACTTACCGATGCGCCGAGCATCCGCGACGTGTTGCTCTTCCCGCATATGCGTCCTGAAGCGAAGTAATCCATCGATGTTTCAGCGAGTACTGGATAATCCCCTCTTTGGCATGGTTCAGGGCTCGCTTAACACGCCAAGCCCCGAACCCCTCGGGGCTTTATTCTTTGAGGGAGTACCCATCGGGTACCTCCCCCAATCACGCCTACCGGCACTCTATCAGGCCGAACTTGCACCCTTTTGGACGCTCGACACCCAAGGACTCGCCTTTCACGATCCTACACCCGAACGTTGGGAAGCCTTCCAGCGTCAATGGGCGCTCGGGCAACAGCGAGAGCTCAGTAACGAACGTTTAGCCACTTCGCACGCCACCCTAACCGTGGATCGTGCGCTCGTGCGCACACTGGGCATCGAAACCCAAGTCGTTCGTCTCGTTATTTACCGACAAACGGATTCGCTCTGGGGCGTGCGTTCACTCACCAAACGCATTAACCCAGGACGCTTCGATAACCCCGTTGCAGGGATGGTGAAAGCCCATGAAACACCGTGGGACGCCCTGAAACGCGAAGCCAATGAGGAAGCGGGACTCTTCCTCGCCGACGAGATGAGCTATTTTGAACCGGTGACCTTTTACACGGAGCGTCCTCTTGAGGACGGGTACTTACGCGAATGTACCTACGTCTGGAGTCTCTTTCTGGGGGATACGGACACCCTTACCTGCCAACCGCGAGACGGGGAAGTGAGCGCGTTTCGTTGGCTTTCCGATAAGGACGTCACGGTCTACGGTTTCTCGGACGAATTGGTGCCCGAGGCACTCTATGCGCTCCTGATCGCGCAAATCACTCCCGTCCACCCTGAGTTAGAGGTATAAAAAACTCCTGACAAGGCGAGAACCTCAGCAGGAGTTGAGAAGCGTTAGGGCATGACTACGTGATTAGTCACGCTCTTCTAACCACACGGTCAGAATCCCTTCGAGAATCTTTTCGTTGCTTCCTTGCGGATCATCTTCAAAATCCTCTAACGCACAAATCATTTCGTGCATCTTCACGAAGCTAATCGTCAACGGATCCACATCGGGATACGTATCGTAAAGCGCTTCACCGATGCCACGCACATCTTTCCAAGTGAGTGCCATTACTGCTCTTCCTTTGCATGGTTGCGTGTGTACTTGGGGATTTCCACCACGATATCGGAGTCACCCACCTTGGTCTGGCAAGACAAGCGGGAGTAAATGCCTGCGCCCCATGCAGCATCCAAATGATCCAACTCGTCATCGTCGGGCTCATTGAGCGAATCAAACCCTTCACGGATAATCACGTGGCAGGTCGAGCATGCGCAGGAAAATTCACAGGCGTGTTCAATTTTCACCCCGTGCTCCAGCAACGCCTTCACTAAGGTCGCGCCCGGTTCAACGGTAAACTCCGCCCCGTTGGGGCAAACGGATTCGTGCGGTAATACGGTAACTTTTGGCATGATGTCCTCTTCTGACAATCGTTTATTGTTGATCTTTCTTTTCGTCGAATTCCACGTCATCGACGTTGAGTCCAGCGAGTGCCTGACGAATGGAGCGGTCCATACGCTTGGCGGCAAACGCTTCGGTCCCCTTGGAAAGCGCATCGATTTGAGCCTTGATCGCCTCAACGTCAGGGCTTTCCACCAACGCAACTAATCCGTCCACCAGTGCATCAATCGTGGCACGTTCTTGCGCATCCAATAAATCCCCATCCGCCGCTAAGGCCGAATAGGTGGACTCGAGCAGTCGACGCGCTTCGACTTGCTGTTCACGCAATTCACGAGTATGCATATCTTCTTCGGCAGCGCCATTGCCATCCTGAAGCATCTGAATGATGTCTTCATCAGAGAGCCCATAACTGGGCTTCACTTGGATGGAAGCCTCCACGCCCGTCGTGACTTCGCGTGCCGTAACGCTCAAGAGCCCATCGGCGTCAACCTGGAACGTCACGCGAATACGCGCTGCCCCCGCAGGCATCGGAGGAATGCCACGCAATTCAAAACGAGCGAGCGAGCGGCAGGCACTCACTACCTCACGTTCACCCTGCAACACATGAATGGCCATAGCCGTTTGACCATCCTTAAAGGTGGTGAAATCTTGCGCACGTGCGACGGGAATCGCGCTATTGCGAGGAATGACCTTTTCGACCAATCCACCCATGGTTTCAAGTCCCAAGGATAACGGGGTCACATCGAGTAGTAACCAATCGTCTTCTTCACTCGTGTTCCCCGCGAGCTTATTGGCTTGCGTTGCGGCGCCGATCGCCACCACGCGATCCGGGTCGATGTCTGCTAACGGCTCACGGCCAAACATGGCTTTCACCGCAGCGCGCACGCTCAACATACGCGTAGCGCCCCCAACGAGCACGACGCCTTTCACTTCATCGGCGGTGACATTGGCGTCCTTCAATACCGCCTTCACCGCCTGCAAGGTTTCATCCGTTAACGTACGGGTGAGCGTGTCAAATCCTTCACGGGTTAATTCAAAACTCAAGGTCTCACCCGAATCACGTTCCCAAGTGAGCGTTGCCACTTCGTGTTCGCTTAACGCTTCTTTAGCGGCACGCGCACGTTGCAACAACACACGGCGTTCACGTACCGACAAGGTTTGAGCGGCTTCAGTGAGTCCCCAGTGGGCGAGCGCTGCGCGGTAGACCACTCGGTCATAATCGTCACCACCCAGGGCCGAATTACCCCCCGTGGCTAAGACTTCAAAGACGCCTTTCGTTAAACGTAAAAGCGACACGTCAAAGGTTCCGCCCCCTAGGTCATACACGAGGTAAAGGCCTTCGGCAGCATTATCAAGACCATAAGCCAAGGCGGCTGCCGTGGGCTCATTCAACAAGCGCAATACGGTTAGGTTCGCCAAACGGGCAGCATCCTTCGTCGCTTGACGCTGCGCATCATCAAAGTAAGCGGGCACCGTAATTACAGCCCCCGTAATGTCTCCGCCCAGTCGGGCTTCGGCACGAGCCACCAAGTGACGCAAAATTTCGCTACTCACTTCAATCGGCGTTTTCACCCCCGCCACCGTTTGAATCGACACCACGTTCTTTTCATCCACCAGCTGATAGGGCATCGCATGGAGGTCACGTAAGTCTTCCATTTTGCGGCCAATCAAACGTTTAGCGGACGTAATCGTATTGGCTGCATCACTCGCAGCGCCCTCAAGGGCAACACGCCCCACGGTCACACTACCGTCAGCAGCGTAATGAACGGCCGAAGGCACAAGCGCATCACCGTTCTCATCCGCAATCACCTCTGGAACCCCACTAATGACACTCGCAACGAGCGCCATTCGCTTCCTGGATCCCCCGCTGCACGAGTTCCTGCCCACCAAGGAGGAGGACATCAAGG
>CAJJMF010000064.1 GCA_905192805.1 uncultured Sutterella sp.
GCACTTCATAGAGTGCCCCTGGACGATTAGGCACAGAAAACACAATACTGGTTTTCCATTTCATCTGCTCATTTTCTTCAATAAAACCCGAGCGTTTACTCATCAGCAAAAAGCGAGTCATATTGGAGAGACCGTCTTGGATAGAGCGTGCCAAGGCAGGAACTTTGTAGAGAACCCCTGCGCGGAGTGAGGCAATACCCGCTACGCTCGGATCCAATGAGGCCAGCCGTGCCCCTTCCGCATTACTACTCACAGGGACTTGAACGGCCTGTGGCACATAGTCTGATAGCCAGTGGGCACATTGAGCGAGCGCTTGAGGATGCGCATAAATCGTACGTAACGCACTCAACTCCTGAGCATGGGTGAGAAGGTTGTGATTCACCTGCACGGTTACTTCACCCACAATGGATAACGGGGTATCTAGAAGTAAATCGATCGCGTGCGTCACTGTCCCGTTGGTATTGTTTTCAATGGCAATCACCCCAGCTTGGGCACGATTTTCTACCACACTCTCGAGGACTTCATCAAAACTCTTACAGGGCACACGGGGGACCGACTCTTCAAACAGTTTCAGTACGGCTTCTTCTGAAAAGGTTCCCGCGGGTCCTAAATAGGCAATAGGCCCTTCTACACTCTTAGGCATAACGCTGACAAAATTCCTTCAAATAAGTCACCAATGCCTCGACCCCCTCTTGCGGCATGGCGTTATAGAGTGACGCCCGCAGACCACCTCGTGCTCGGTGGCCCTTTAAGCCATGAAGACCAGCTTCGGTTGCTCCCCGTAGAAAATCGATGGTGAGGGTTTCGGGCAAATTGAAGACGACATTGGTTCGACTACGGATTGCCGTCGGGACTAAATCCGTATAGAAGTAACGCATTTCATCGAGCGCCCCATAAAGGGTGGACGAGCGTTGCTGGGCGCGCTCCTGCATGACGGCAAGTCCCCCTTCCGACTCGATCCAGCGGGTCATTAAGAGTGCACTATAGATGGCAGCCACAGGAGCCGTATTGGGCAAACTGTTTTGACGCGCAAACCGCTCCCAGTTCATCATCGCGGGGACGCGTTCGCCAATCGAACCATAAAGAGAGCGATCCACAATCACGAGAGACGCTCCAGCGATCCCTAAATTCTTCTGTAACGAAGCAAAAACACACCCATAGTGACGCCAATCGATAGGACGAGTAAAAATGTTACTCGACATATCGGACACCAAGGTAGCCTCTCCGAGTTCGACGGGAGGCACATAGGGAAACTCTTTGCCGTCTATGGTTTCATTGTCACAGTAGTAAACATAGTCTGTGCCTCTCGGTAACACAATCGGCCGTTCAGGCAAACGAGTACTTTCCCCATTCCACAAAATGTAGGCACGTGAAATACGGTCGGCTTCAGCATAGGCCTTGAGTGACCAAAAGCCAGAAACGATATACCCGCCTCGGAAACCCAAGGTGCACAGATTCATGGGGATGGCAGCAAACTGCAAGCTGGCACCGCCCGGGCAAAAAAGAATGTCACAGTTGTCGGGAACCGACAGTAAGGAGCGAATGCGTGACTTCAACTCCTCCAATATCGAAAGAAAGACGTCACTACGGTGGTTGAGTTCAAACAGTGAAAAGCCACTGCCTTCGCAGTTATCCGTTGCTTCCCGGAGAGACGCCAATACCAGCTGTGGCAGCTGAGAGGGCCCTGCGGAAAAATTCCATTGTGTCGCTTGCATCCCGTTACTCCTTGCGTCCTAAAGGGCCCTGTTAGGGGTCAGTGCTTACTGACCCCGTAGCAAGATTAATTCTCAGACTCGTCGTCAATGAGCTCGAGCCCATCCTCGTCATCCTCATCGACGGACGTCGGAACGTCAGCGTCTTCTGGGACCTCAATGGCAAGGTGCTCGACTTCTTCCTCATCGCTCGTCTTTTCTGCGCGACGGATTGAGGCCACCGTATCGTCACCCAAATTGATCAAACGAACCCCTTGGGCAGCACGACTGTAAATACTCACTTCGCTCGCACGCGTACGAACCACTTTACCGCTTGTCGAAAGAATCATGATGTCATCATCCTCTTTCACTAGCGCAGCCGAGACGACTTGACCGTTACGTTCCGAGGTTGAGATCGCAATAATCCCCTTAATGCCACGGCTCTTAAGTGAGTACTCACTTACCAAGGTACGTTTACCGTAACCGTTGGCCGTTGCCGTTAACACATAGTCCGTATCGGTGTCCGTCACCAAGAGTGAGACCACCTTCTGTCCTGGGGCTAGACGCATACCACGAACCCCGTGTGCACTGCGGCCCATACTACGTACGGCGCTTTCCTTAAAGCGAACACATTTACCAGCGTCACTAAACAGCATCACGTCATGGTTGCCATGGGTAATGGCCACACCAATGAGTTGTTCGCCTTCATCGAGCTGAATGGCGTTAATACCACGCAAGCGTGCATTCTTAAAGAGCGTCAATTCCGTCTTTTTCACGGTACCGCGGTCCGTTGCCATCACTAAGTACTGACCGTCTTCATCCAACGACTTCACCGGCAAGATAAACGAAATCTTCTCTTCGGGCTCCAAGGGGAGCAGATTCACAATCGGACGGCCACGGGCATTGGATTTCCCTTCAGGCAAATCGAACACATCAACTGGGTACATACGTCCGAGCGTGGAGAAGCACAAGATGATGTCATGAGTATTGGCGATAAAGAGTTCCGCCACCTCGTCATCCTTCGTCATTTCCTGAACCTTACGGCCCTTGCCGCCTCGGACTTGCGCGTTGTAGTCATCGAGCTCTTGGCTCTTAATGAAACCACCTCGCGAGAGCGTTACCACCATATCCCGACGCGGGATCAAGTCACGCTTGTCAAAGTTCGGATCGCCCATCGGATCGATCGTTGAACGACGTTCATCACCATATTCTTCACGAATGGCTTCAAGTTCTTCACCAATAATGGTGTTCACACGTTCGGGCTTCGCCAGAATGTCTAAGCAATCCGCAATGGCATGGAGCATCTTGGTGTAATCCGCACGCACTTGATCTTGTTCAAGCCCGGTCAAGCTACGTAAATTCATACGTAAAATGCTGTCGATCTGAGGACGCGTGAGGTAGTAAAGACCATCCTGATGCATACCACGCGTGGAATCCATGTCTTCGGGGTAGAACTTCTTAATGTCTTCAAGACTACGATTCAAGAGTTCCTCTGCAAACACCATCGGCCAGCCACGGCTATAGAGCTGATCGGCAGCTTCTTGAGGCGTCGAAGCTGCACGAATGATTTGGATAAATTCATCCAAATTCGATAGCGCCACGGCCTGACCTTCCAACAAATGACCTTGCTGGCGGTATTTGCGTAAACGGAAGACAGTACGGCGAGTCACCACCTCACGACGGTGTGCAATGAAATGCATGATCATGTCTTTGAGGTTCAGCAACGTCGGCTGACCATCCACCAACGCGACCATATTCATGCCAAAGCTTTCTTGCATCTGGGTCATCTTGTAGAGGTTGTTGAGCACCACCTCAGGCATGACCCCTTGCTTTAAATCGATACAGATACGAATCTGAGCGCTCGACTCGTCGCGCATTTCAGCAATCCCTTCGATCTTCTTCTCACGCATCAACTCATGCATCTTTTCATACATGATGCGTTTATTGACCATGTAGGGAATTTCGTCCACCACGATGCGGACGCGATCACGTCCGAAATCTTCTAAGTGGGTACGGGCGCGCATGACCACTCGACCGCGTCCCGTACGATAACCTTCATGCACGTCCTTAATACCGAAAATAATGCCGCCCGTAGGAAAGTCCGGTGCAGGCATCAAACTAATCAGATCATCAATACCACAGTCGGGGTGCTTCAAAAAGTGTAGGCACGCCGAAATGGTTTCTTTCAAGTTATGCGGAGGAATATTCGTAGCCATCCCGACCGCAATACCAGAAGAACCGTTGATCAATAATTGGGGCAAACGGGTGGGTAACACCACAGGCTCACGTTCCGAGTTATCGAAGTTCGGAACAAAGTCCACCGTTTCCTCATTGATATCGGCAAGCATTTCGCCCGCAATCTTCATCAACCGGACTTCGGTGTAACGCATCGCGGCCGGACTATCACCGTCGATCGAGCCAAAGTTACCTTGACCATAAATGAGCGGATAACGTAAGGAGAACGGTTGTGCCATACGCACTACCGTCATATACGCGGCACTGTCGCCATGCGGGTGGTACTTACCGAGGACTTCCCCGACCACACGCGCAGACTTCTTTGTGGGATTATTGTGCGTATTCTTTAACTCATTCATCGCGTAGAGAACACGACGATGAACGGGTTTGAAACCATCGCGTACATCGGGCAACGCACGACCTACGATCACGCTCATGGCGTAATCCAAGTAGGAACGCTTCATCTCGGTTTCAAGGGAGATCGGGAGTAACTCCTGAGCAATTGTTAACGGAGAAGTCCCATTTGAACCTTCCGTTTCTTCTTCTGTCACATCCAACTCTTCTTTATTCTCGTTTTCGTCCATCGAGGACTCCCTTCAATATTGACCGACATGCTATAGCTCTAGCACATCCTCACCGATAACAATAAATGATTCTGACTTGGGATACGTTGGCCGTGGCCTGAGTGGCTACGACGCCCCCTGCCCAGTAGGACTCGGATGAGCCCAATAGACCACCTTTACACGATCCCAAATTATTTATTTTACCGTGATTGACAAGACTTTTCCAAAGTACAATTAAGAAAGTTTTCCGTTGAGGGGTCACACCCAAATAACGGTTTTTCGAACTACCAATGCGAGGAGTTACACATGCTCGTTGATACCATCATCGAGGCCCGCTGGGTCATTCCGATTATTCCTAAAAACACCACCTTGGATAACCATGCGGTTGTCGTCGATGCTGGTCGCATCGTCGACGTTCTTCCCATTGAAGAGGCTCGGGAACGTTACGAATCTCGAGAGGAACGCATTAGTTTGCCCGAATCCGTGGTGTTACCTGGATTAGTGAACTTACACTCGCATGCCGCCATGAATTTAGTCCGTGGACTCGGAGCAGACTTACCCTTGATGGACTGGCTCACCACAGCTATTTGGCCCGTGGAAGGCAAATTAATGAGCCATGAATTTGTGCACGATGGGGCCTATTTGGCGGGACTGGAAATGGCACAAGGGGGCGTTACCTGCACGTCTGACCATTATTTTTTCCCTGAAGCCGCCGCCGAAGGCCTTCGGAAGGCGGGACTTCGTTGTGCGGTCTCGGGAATTGTGATTGGATTCCCCAGTGCTTGGGCACAAAACGATACGCAGTATCTTGAAAAAAGTGAAGCCCTTTTTAAATCGCTCGAAGGGGATGCTTTCGTTCGTGGGACGATTGGTCCACACGCGCCCTACACCGTCAATGATGCCTCCCTGAAAGCCTGCGCCCTATTGAGTGAAAAATACAATGTGCCCATTCATATGCACATTAACGAAACTCAGGTCGAAGTCGACAACTCACTGAAAGAATTTGGTGTTCGTCCCCTCGAACGGTTACGCCAACTGGGATTAGTCAATGAACGACTCATTGCCGTACACAATGTACAAGCCAACGAGGACGAGTTACGTCTCTTAGCCGAGGCAGGCAGTTCGATGTGCCACTGCCCCTGCTCCAACCTTAAGTTAGCCTCGGGCTTTGCCCCCGTGGCACAAGCCATGAACCTTGGGGTTAATTTAGGGATTGGAACCGACGGTGCCGCCAGTAACGATAAACTCGACCTCTTAGGCGAAACACGACTGGCGGCCATGCTGGCCAAAGCGGTCGCCAATGACACCACGCAAGCCAAAGTCTATGACATGCTTGAAGCAGCCACGCTGGGTGGCGCTCGCGCCCTTCATTGGGATAATGAAATCGGATCGATAGAAAAACTCAAAGCCGCCGATTTAATTGCCGTTTATTTGGGTGGCGTCAATACTATCCCCGTGGCGAACGCTGCGGCGCAGTTACTTTATGCCGCAGATCGTGACAATGTGACACATACATGGGTTGCAGGACAATTAATTGCAAATACGCAACAAAATACCCCCCATAGTAATAAAAAAACTATGGAAACAATGAAAACGTTTGCATTAAAATGGCAAAATAGACGTGGATAACTTACAGATTCGACTTTCAGGGTGGCAGACTGGCTCAGAATCTGCCAGAATGTCAGCAAAGTCGACCGTAATTATCGACTCTTGTATGTCAATGAAAATTGGCATAGGCTTGTCTCCCAGTTTCCAGCGCTTGGGTACTTGACTAATTGGTTGGCGAGTCATAATTAGGTAAACAATTGGATATTTGGATGCTGGCCTCAGCAAACTACTTTTCTCTGGTCGGCGACAAATCGTCCTTTCCGTTAAAGCTTCCTGTACTTTTTGAGGATAAAAACAATGAAAACTTCTCTTAAGCTCGGTGGTCTTGTCGCTGCCATGATGCTGACGGTGTCGGGCGCTTCTTTCGCTGCCGACGCCACGAGTCCCTACGTTCACTCCACCGACGGCCAAGTCGTTAAGAACCCGTTTGGCCTCTGCTGGCGTACGGGTTTCTGGACTCCGGCTCTTGCTGAAGCCCAGGGACGTGATGGCGAAGGTTGCGCTTGTGACGCCGACATCCTCACCGCTTCTGTCTGCGCCCCGGCTGCTGCTCCGGCTGCTGCTCCGGCTGCTGCTCCTAAGGCTAAGGCCGCTGAAAAGGTGACCTTCGCTGCCGATACGCTCTTCAACTTCGACAAGGCTGATCTCAAGCCCGAAGGCAAGCGCGTCCTCGATGACCTCGTCTCCGCTCTCGCTGGTGTTGACGTCGAAGTCATCCTCTCCGCTGGTTACACCGACCGCATCGGTAAGGATGCCTACAACGAAAAACTCTCCTTGCGCCGTGCTGAAGCTGTTAAGGCTTACCTCGTGAGCAAGGGTGTGAGCGCCAACCTCATCAAGACCGTTGGTTACGGCAAGGCTGACCCTGTGGTCAACTGCCCGAACCCGACCAAGAAGGGTCAGATCAAGAACTTCCGCGAACTCGTTCAGTGCTTAGCTCCGAACCGTCGCGCTGTGGTTGAAGTGGTTGGTTCCCGTCCTGCCATGTAATTTAGAGGGATTCGGTAACCCTACGCGTTACCCATCTCACTGAAGCTATGGGCTCTCAATTTCATTGAGGGCCCATTGTTTTATCCTCTTCGCATTTCAGAAAAGCACTTCGGACCTAAGCTGACTTCTGTTAATATGGGGCTTCGTTGCTTAGCGTTTTAGGAGACGATTGTGGCTTTTTCTCGTGAGACCGTGCGCCTTCGGGTGCATATCCTCTGTACCCTCCTGATATTATCCTGCCTAACGCTTTTGTGTTTTCTTGCAAGTCTTACCTCATTATTAGTGTTCGGAAGTCTACCGATTACGGCCATGAGTGGGTTAAGCGTGTTGCTCCTCCTTGCCAGCGCCATGATGATTTTCAATGGCCTTGCCCTAACGCTAAGCTACTCAACCGAACGCACAGAATATACGTTTGACGATCCCAACA
Organism: uncultured Sutterella sp.; assembly: GCA_905192805.1. Taxonomy (GTDB): domain Bacteria; phylum Pseudomonadota; class Gammaproteobacteria; order Burkholderiales; family Burkholderiaceae_F; genus Sutterella. Next base: position 7,515 of record CAJJMF010000064.1, read on the forward strand.
TGATGGTTCGCTCACTGATAACGTTGCGCTTAGGAAGCCTGACACGAAGCAAATTCATGCTCGACATGATCGCTCTTGGGGTCCTCTATGCTTTCTTTGGTATGGGGATTCTCTGGGAAGGTATTGCCATGGCGATTTTTGCTGTCGCTACCCTCGTGTTTGGCAAATTAATTTGTGACATATGGCGAGCCATCGTATCTGCGCTTACCCCCTAGGAATTGCTTTCATGACCGCTAGCAAAACGCTTTTTTTATTTGACTTAGATGGCACGCTCATTGACACGGCCCCAACCCTGGCAATGGCCGTCAATCTCACACGACAGGATGAAGGGCTTGCTCCTTTACCGGTAGACGACTTACGCCCCATGGCAAGTCAAGGTGCCCCTGGGTTACTGCGAGTCGGATTTAATATCGACCCTCAGCATGAAACATTCATGGAACGACGTGCTCGTTTTCTCGCGCATTATCGCGCCCATATCACCGAAGGTACCCGCCTATTTCCTGAAATCGAAGCCCTCTTGGAGGGGCTCAAAGCCCGCTCCATGAAGGTCGGGATTGTGACCAATAAGTCCGTTGCACTCACCACACCCTTGCTGGATGCATTGGCACTCAATGAGCGTTTTGATGTGGTTCTCGGTTTCGACTCGCCCAACTGTGCCATGAAACCGAGTCCACTTTCGATTGAAGAAGCCCTTCGCCTAACGAACACCGCCCCAGAGGCCGCGTTATACGCTGGGGACGATCGACGCGACATTCAGGCAGCTCACAACGCTCAGGTGCTTGCCGCGGGCGCGAAGTGGGGGTATGCCCTCTCCTACAAGGACTGGAATGCCGATTACTGGGCCGAGCATCCACTCGCCCTACTGGATTGGGTAGATCAACTCAATACGGGCACGAACCGTAAAACCCCGTAAATGTTGTAAAAAACCAACAATGTGCATTTGATAAGCATCCCGATCTTCGCTATACTGTGCCTACCTACAGGGGGCGCATTGGTTTCGACGGGGACACGGACGCTGTCTGGAGCATGTCGAGGTGCAGTTACCTCGTAAATACACTGCAAAACAAATATACGCCAACGATAAGCGTTTTGCTCTCGCTGCTTAATTAAGCGAGATGTCGCACAGATTGGTCTCTGGGTCTGGTCAGGTAACTGACAGCGGCATCATTGAACAGAGTCTAGGTTAACGATGGGACACCGTTCGTTAACCGAAACTAAGGTGTCTGGCTAGTTGTAGGCCCGCCACTTGGCAGAGCAACTAGTAAGATTAAGTCATGTGGATACGCATGTAGAACCAACAGAAAAAGGTTTTCGGACGCGGGTTCAACTCCCGCCGCCTCCACCAAACACGCAGACAACCTCGTTCTCGATTGCCGATCGACAACAGGTTGTCTATTTTTATGCCCACACGAAATGAGCCGAGACCTCTAATACACTTTTTCCTAGTATTCGTTTCTGCATAGTCCTCACCTAATCAAACACATGGATTAACGAATAGGACAAAGCTTAACAACGCTCGTCGTGTCTTCGTTGCTCAAACCTCTCAGATCATTGCTCAATCCTGTTATCTGGCAGGCACATTCCGAGTGGCTACCCTCTCAAATGACTTGGGCTGTCGGGCACACTCGAAGCACGGATTTATCCTCCATTGATATCCATCAAAAAACAACCCCACTTCAGGGCAATTTTTTCCCTCATCCAAATGCTGCTTGATATTGAAGAGAACACTTCTCATGTACAATCCAAAAATCAGCACTCAATCATCAACAATACCCTCACGGGTGCTGGACGAGACAGATAGAGGTGCGAGCAACTAATAGTATGTTTACAGAGGGGGCACCCGTACATGTAAACAGAAAGGAGTTGTTCGCCGAAACGAACTATTCGGCAGAATAGTTCGTTGGGGACGACTACGAATAGTGTCGTCACTCCCGGTGGGCTCTCCCCCATCGGAGGCGCTATTGAGATCACCATTGCTCGAGGTTTTCGAGTCTTGTCGAGATCGACTTCCGCTCAAGTTTGTCATTTTCGTAATCTTCAACTGAAGAAGGAATCGTCGGCATGACAATTCACGAAGAAAGTGGCTTACGCCGCAACCTACAAGCACGCCACCTCACCATGATTGCCATTGGTGGATCCATTGGGACTGGGTTATTTGTTGCCTCGGGCGCTACGATTGCCATGGCGGGCCCTGGCAGTGCACTGCTTGCCTATGGTGTGATTGGTTTGATGGTGTATTTTTTAATGACCAGTCTAGGAGAGCTCGCGGCCTTTATGCCCGAGTCCGGCTCATTTGCTGCGTATGGGGCCCGATTTGTTGATCCCGCCTTTGGGTTCGCACTGGGTTGGAATTACTGGTACAACTGGGCGGTTACCATTGCCGTGGACCTCGTTGCTGCCCAACTGGTGATGGGATGGTGGTTCCCCGATGTTCCGGGATGGATTTGGAGTGCGATCTTCCTCACGATACTCTTTTTACTCAACTCCGTCTCCGTCAAAGTCTTTGGTGAGGCCGAGTATTGGTTCGCCTTAATCAAAGTCATCACCGTAATCGTCATGATTATCACAGGGCTTTTGATGATTGTCGGCATCTTTCGCGGGGATACCCCTGCGGGCTGGGCCAACTGGCTCATTGGGGATGCACCCTTTGTGGGAGGGCTTCCTGCCCTCATTGGCGTATCCATGATCGTGGGCTTCTCATTCCAAGGTACGGAATTGATTGGGATTGCAGCGGGCGAAAGTGAGGACCCCGCGAAAAATATTCCCAAAGCGGTTCGACAAGTGTTCTGGCGTATTTTGCTCTTTTATGTGTTCGCCATTCTTGTCATCGGTCTGATTATTCCGTATACCGATCCGCGTCTATTGAAAAACGATGTGACGGATATTAGCGTAAGTCCGTTTACGTTGTTATTTGAAAAGGCTGGTCTTGCGTCGGCGGCCACCATCATGAATGCGGTCATTCTTACCTCGGTCCTCTCCGCGGGCAACTCTGGGATGTATGCTAGTACCCGTATGCTCTGGACGTTAGCCATGACAGGAAAAGCCCCCAGTTGCTTTAAGAAACTCACGCGCCATGGGGTACCGATTAATGCGTTGATTGCGACCACTGCCATCGCCGCCTTATGCTTTTTAACCTCCCTCTTTAAAAACCAATCGGTTTATCTCTGGTTACTCAACACCTCTGGGATGAGCGGCTTTATTGCTTGGTTAGGGATTGCCATCAGCCATTACCGATTCCGCAAAGGCTATCTCGCACAAGGGCATCGTTTGGAAGACCTTCCGTATCGTTCGCGGTTTTTCCCCTTAGGGCCACTCTTTGCCTTTACGCTCTGCATGCTCATTATGCTCGGACAAAATTATGAGGCCTTCATAGCTGAGACCATTGACTGGGAAGGGATTTTGGCAACCTATATCAGCATTCCACTCTTTTTAGGGATTTGGCTCTGGTATCGCATTGCCCACAAAACGCATTTTGTGCGTTATGAGGAAATGCGTTTCTAATCGCAAACCTTCTCTCGATCCGAAATACTTTTTCGCAAGCGCCCACTAGCCCTGGGCGCTTTTTCTTTGTCGCACTGCGCCAAGGCGCTCAAAATATGTAACAATGGAATCAATACACCGTGCTAAAGCATTTAGCACCGAATTAAGCAAACATTTTATTGATTTAAAGCGAGCTTTAGGACTCCAAGATGGCCAAACTTCTCAATGTCGTCGTGACGACAGCGATTGTGGGTACCGCACTCTACGCTGCTGCGGGATACTTTGCCGTCCCTTACTTGGTCAAAATGTCACTGGAACGTGGCGTGGCCCATTCATTAAATCGGCAAATCCAAATCCAAAAGGTTACCTTTGATCCGTGGTCAGGGTTATTGGAAATTCGTCAACTGCAAATTGCTGGACTCAGCGCTGAGCAACCTGCCCTGATCAATGTGCCTTTATTGCGTCTAGATCTGTCTGCGCAAACAGTGCGCCATTTTGCACCGGTATTTGATGAGATCACGGTCGATGGACTCACGGCTGAAGTCGCCATGAGCGATCCTGATATTCGTAACCTCGTGGACAATAAAGCGAATGGCACGCCAGACACCCAAGAGCAATCCGCTCCGCGCAAGGGTTTACCCAATTTCGCCTTCTACAACATCAATGTGAAAAATGCGATGGTCCACGTTACCGATAAAGCCAACGGTCTGGACCAATCCATTACCAACTTTAATTTAAGTTT
>CAJJMF010000065.1 GCA_905192805.1 uncultured Sutterella sp.
GCCATTTATTTATTGATAAATATCAAATCATATCCTCCGAAAGCAGAGCATCATTCCTCCTACGGAAGAGGGAGACCTCATCCGAGATCTCCTGTTTATCGAGTACGGTCCAAGCCCAAGTACTCAAGTTCTAGGATTTGAATTATGTCCACCCCTGATTCTGTCAAATATGCCAATACCCCTAGCGCCAATGAAAACGTTTGGGGAGCTGGTTTAAAAGATGCCAAACGTCAGAGCCCCAAGACGGCTTACCTTGACGTTGCCCAGTCGGTTACTGGCCTCATTCTTGGTTTATTCTTGTTCTGCCACATGGCGTTCACGAGCTCCGTCCAGTTTGGTAAGGATGTGTTCGCGAATTTGATTCTCACCTCGGGTGGGGCTTTCTTTGATGGCCAAGAACACGCCTGGATGCACGTTTTGTTTGTGGGTTTCATCACTTTGACCGTTGCTATCCACGCCTTCTGTGCTCTCCGTCGCTTCCCAACTTCGTACCATCAGTTCCGTGACATCAAGGCTCACTGGAAACTCTTACGCCATGAAGACACCACCCTCTGGGTTATCCAGATCGTGACGGGCGCTTTGTTGTTCCTCTTTGTGTTCACGCACTTAATGCCCATGTTGTTTAACCCGCATGGTTTTGACCCCAACTTGATCGGTGTGCACACCTTCCATATGGGCATGCTCTACACCTTCATCTTCCTTGTGATCACTGAACTCCACGGGATGATTGGTTTGTATCGCTTGCTCGTCAAGTGGGAAATCTTCAACAAGAATGCTGAAACCAACTTGATCGATCAGCGCGAACGCGTTGGTGACCGTGCCGGTGCCCGCAAGACCATGCTGATCGTCGCTCTCGTGATGATTGTGTTGGGTACCTTGACAGCTTACAAGAATTACTCCATCGGCCAAGAACAGGTCAATGCGCAGCAGGAAAGCACTCGCTATCAGTTGCCCGATGACAAGAACTGGTACAAGGACTAATTCCTGAGCTCTGATTTTCGACGCCAATCGTTCAATGAGCACGTCGTAACCCACATCGCCCACTGACAACAGTGGGCGATTTTCGTTTTCAACCTCTTGGCATCGTTTCTGGAATCAACGGGATGAGAGGCCATATAGTGAAACGCTAAAGCATTACGTTAAGCATGATGATCAAACCCATAGGACTACGGGCAAGTGTGGTGCTGGAGAAGAGACTTGAACATTGCTTGAGATAACGCATCACAAGCGTCCTGCGGAAAACAAAAAACGAATGTTATGTTGGACCTTGATGGGCGAAACCGCTCGCGCCCTGTCATACCCCCAACGTGAGTACCTAGAATCCTTGTCTTGACGCTCCAAAATGGGCTACTCCCCACTGTCGTACACCGTCGACCTGGAACCACTCATTGCTCGACGAAGTCCCTATCAACCATTCCCATTTCCGAGCATGCCCTAGCACCCGTTAAACGAAGAGCCTTACGGTTTCCTAACACAAAAACTCACCGTCGCATAAGTGCCGTCAACTGAGTAACGAATGGTATTGAGGATAACTCGCCACTTTCCCCATCGCTTCGCGTCGCTGCCAGAGATGATCAATCCAATCAAAATACCCGTGCTCAATGTAAATGGCCCAATCACGAATGGACCCAGTGGATACCCCTAAGGTTTTGGCCAGAGTTTTCTTGGGAACGAAATGAAAAAGACCCTCACAGGCAGCGAGTCTTGTTGAAACTGGTATGGGCATACTTTTCTCCAAAAAGTTGTCCAATAAATCCATACCAATTCACGCCCCTTAGAGACAAAAAGCCCCTGCACCATGGAGGTCAGGGGCTTGGCTTCAGCAAAAGCAGATAGCTATATTACGCTTTCTTTGCCTGAGCAATTTTTTCTGCCCAGAACAACGGAGCGTTGATATGGATCGAGTCACCCGTATGGTCAACAGCAACGGTAACCGGCATGTCTTCGACCGTAAACTCGTAAATGGCTTCCATACCCAAATCACCAAAGGCCAATACCTTGGATTCGCGAATAGACTTCGAAACGAGATATGCGGCACCGCCCACAGCGATCAAGTAGGCCGAACCATGTTTCTTGATGGCTTCACGAGCCACAGCACCACGATCTCCCTTACCCACCATCAGGCCTAAACCCACCGGTTCAGAGAGCATCATGTCGACAAATTTGTCCATACGCGTAGACGTCGTCGGGCCAGCGGGGCCAACCACTTCACCCTTGCTCTTGACCGGATCGACCGGCCCTACGTAGTAGATAGCACGGTTATGGAAGTCCACAGGAAGAGGTTCACCCTTCGCTAACATTTCCGAAATACGCTTATGAGCAGCATCACGGCCCGTCAGTAACTTACCAGACAGTAATAAGGTGTCGCCCGGCTTCCAGGATTGAATCTCTTCACGCGTTAACGTGTCGAGATTGACTCGCTTACTCTTCGTGACATCGGGCTTCCAGTCAAATTCAGGGAAGTCATCAATCTTCGGCGGTTCCACATACTTGGGCCCCGTTCCGTCCAATACGAAATGAACGTGGCGAGTGGCAGCACAGTTCGGGATGACAGCCACCGGTTTCGAGGCGGCATGGGTCGGATACATCTTCACTTTGACGTCCAATACCGTCGTTAAACCACCTAAACCCTGAGCGCCGATACCAAGTTCGTTCACGCGGTTATAGATTTCCACGCGCAACTTTTCTTCTTCCGTCTGAGGACCGCGTTTGAGCAAATCCAACATATCCAACGGTTCGTTAAGACTTTCCTTGGCAATCAACGCGGCTTTTTCAGCGGTACCACCGATCCCAATGCCTAAGATCCCTGGAGGACACCAACCAGCCCCCATGTGCTTAACCTGTTCGACCACCCATTCAACGATGTTGTCCGAGGGGACCATCATCACTAACTTGGACTTGTTTTCCGAGCCGCCACCTTTGGCTGCGACAGTAATGTCAACCTTGTCACCCGGGACGACCTGCCAGTGAATAATGGCAGGCGTGTTGTCTTTCGTATTCTTGCGAGCACCCGCGGGAGGGGTCACCATCGAGAAACGCAAAATGTTGTCCTGATAGTGGTAGGCGCGACGTACCCCTTCGTTGATAGCGTCTTCAACGGATCCCGTAAAGCCTTCCCACTTTACATCCATCCCCACTTTAACAAACACTACGGCCATCCCCGTGTCTTGGCACAAAGGACGTTTGCCTAATTGGCAAAGACGGGAGTTTTCCAAAATCTGACCAATGGCATCCTTAGCAGCCGGACTTTCTTCGCGACGATACGCATCCGCCATGTGATCCAAAAAGTCTTGAGGGTGGTAATAGCTAATATATTGGAAGGCCGCAGCCACGCTTTCAATCAGGTCTTCCTGCTTAATGACGGTAGTCATAGAGTTTCTCCGAATTTGTTCGAGCCTTCACTAGGAAGTGAGGATGAACCCAGCCCGTAATGCTGACTCGCATCATACCTCAAGGGCTTTCACCATGAAAAGGCTCAATTGGGGTGTTCATCGACGTCCTTTGACACATCGATCTCGAAAAAGTGTAGCGAGTTGACATACCACTTTAGTTAAAAAATTCGATTCTTTTGACCTAATACCAAGAATCTTTTCATCTTTACAAAACTTATTCAAAATACCTCTTAAAGGATAGGTGTTATCCCTTAGGCTGTTTTACCTAATTTTTCGTCATTTTTTGTATAGTAGGCTGTTTTATAAGGAAAAATTGTTATTTATAATTAGTTTTATAAGGGTAAACCCTCATGGGTTTAGCGGTATAAAGGGTTTTCTAAATGTAAAGAAATTGCTAAAAAGAGGTAATCCACATAGCTAGATCAAATGGGTTAAAAATTCTTATACCTCTCCTAAAAGGAGTAGGCAAAATATCCCTTGTCCTCAATTTTTTAGGAATCATCATGCTTAGTTTAGATTTTTGGCTTCAACTAGCAGTCGTCTTGGTGTGCTTGTTCTATGGCGCTCGTAAAGGCGGTATGACCCTCGGCTTGATTGGTGGCCTTGGCCTTCTTGTTCTCGTTTTTGGCTGGAACATGGCCCCTGGCAAGCCGCCGATTGACGTTATCCTTACGATCTTAGCGGTGATTTGCGCCTCGGCCTCCCTTCAGGCGGCAGGCGGTTTAGATTGCTTGCTTCAAATTGCTGAACGCTTACTGCGCAAGCACCCCCGTTTCGTGTGCTTCTTGGCACCGTATCTCTGCTGGTTCTTAGCAGTCCTGTGCGGTACGGGCCACGTGGTTTACACCATGCTCCCCATTATCTATGACGTGGCCATCAAGAATGGTATTCGTCCGGAACGCCCGATGGCCGCTTCGACGATTGCCTCTCAGATGTCCATTATCTGCTCGCCCGCCGCTGTGGCAGCCGTTTCGATGATTTCCTTGCTCGACGGTTATAAAGTGGGTGGTGAACCCTTCGGTTTCGTACAGTTGTTCATGATTGTTATCCCTGGGGCTTTAGTGGGTCTCTTCTTTGTCTCCCTGTTCTCTGTCTATCGTGGCAAAGACTTGGAAAAGGACGAAGAGTTCCAACAATTGATTTCGGATCCTGAACAGCGTAAGTATGTCTACGGTGAATCCACCACGTTGATTGGTAAGGTCTTTACCCGTGAACAGTGGCTCTCGCTCTGGATCTTCTTGGGCACCGTGGCCGTCGTTGCACTCTTTGGTATGTTCCCTGAATTGCGTCCGATCGTTGGCAAGAAGAGCCTCTCGATGACGTTGTTAATTCAGATGCTCATGTTAACCTGTGGCTTCTTGATCTTAGTTTTCTGCAAGACGCGAGCCGCTGCCGTGGGTAAAACGGCCGTCTTTAGCGCGGGTTGCATTGCGATTGTGGCCGTGTACGGTGTGGCTTGGATGGCAGATACGATGTTCCACGCTCACTTGAATGACCTCAAAGTGGTATTAACGGACCTCGTCCGTAGCTACCCGTGGGCCTACGCTCTCGTGCTCTTGTTAACCTCGAAGCTCGTGAACTCTCAGGCAGCTGCCGTGGCAACGATTGTTCCGGTTGCGTTGCAAATCGGTGTTCCCCCGGGATTGGTGGTTTCCTGCGCTGCTGCTTGCTACGGGTACTACATTCTCCCGACGTATCCGTCCGACTTGGCCGCGATTCAGTTCGACCGTTCGGGTACCACGCACATTGGTCGCTTCGTGATCAACCACTCCTTCATCCTTCCTGGTTTGATTGGTGTGCTCAGTGCTACGGCTACGGGCTACATTCTCGGTATGATTTACGGTTTCGTGTAATATCAACGACTTATCCCATTACCTAGGAGACAAGGTCAGGCGAGTTGCGAACGCCTGACCTCTAAAGGAGAGCTGACACCCACCCTAAACCCTCCTGACTCTCCATCGACATGATGTCGAATTAACAGTACTGCTTCAGCACAAGATCTCGAAGTAGTAACACCCCAAAGCATGAGGACAAATCTTGTAAAAACGGTAGGTTCCAAGCACCTACCGTTTTTTTATGACTACATTCAACCGTACCCACTCGTTAAGGGTAAAAAAATCCGCTCCCCGAAAGAAGCGGATTGTTGGATGCAGTCATCACACCAATTAATCGTCACTCGTACCGTCATCACGACCAGCATCTTGATTAGCTGGTAGCTTATAGCCTCGTTCAGAAGCCCACACAGCGACTTCGACACGGGAACGGAAATTAAGTTTCTTGAGCACGTGCTTCACATGAACCTTGACCGTGCCGTCCGTAATGTTGAGACGCTGTGAAATATCGCGATTGGTTAAACCCGAGGCAATACAACAGAGCACATCATATTCTCGACGCGTAAGCACATCAGAGGCACGTCCCTCTTCTTGCCCGGCCTGCTCACCACGAAGTCGCTCAGCCAAAGCGGACGTCACTTTTTCACTCGAGGCCATCCCACCCGAGCAGGCATGGATTAATTGTTCAGTAAATTCAGGGACCGAGACACTACGTAATAAATACCCATTAGCATCTAATCGAATCGCCTGCATCAAGAGTGCCGACTGCTCTGGGCTGTCCATCATCATGACAATACGACTTTTCGTATTGTGTGAGCGGATTTCCTTGAGAAAGCCGAGCGTGTCAAAACGCTCCATAGAAAGCGCCATCACAATCAAATCAGGCTGCAAGACCGCTAAACCTCGCGCAACGGTTTGATCCCCCGTCTGCGCTAACACCGTAAAACGATCCGTGGCGTTTAACACATCCGCCATGGCCTTTCGGAACAGAGGATAATCATCAATCAAAACCACCGTTTTGACATTGGCTTTATCCATTTAATTACACTCCTTTAAGACTGCGTTACGCAGAATTTCACAGCCCTGAAGGAAGTCATCTATTTGCATGGCCTCTTTGTGGTTATGTGAACCATTCTGATTCGCAACAAAAATCATGGCACTAGGAATACCAAATCGACTGAACACAGCGGCGTCATGACCAGCGCCTGACGGCATCGCGGTGCACGCAATACCCGATTCATGAGCCACAGTTGATAACGTTTGTTGTAAGGATTCATCCAAGTGTGCTGGTGCCGTATCAATACGAGCATCCCACTCAAATCGAACGCCCAGTTTTTCCTCAATATGCCGCGCTTCGGTCAGCAACAGCTCATGGAATTCCTCCAGCACCTCGGCACTCACGCTACGCATATCAATCGAGAATTCGGTTTCGCCAGGGATTACGGCAATCGCAGCCGTTTTTGCTGTTTTCATGATCCCAACAGTGAACACCAAATCCTTTCCTTGGGCAAGGAAGGCATCCCAATGCTCGTTCATACGATGGATAAGTTCAACCGTTGCCATCAACGCATCGTGACGATAGGCCTTATCCACTGCCCCAGAATGAGCCGTTTCACCCCAACAACGTACCGATTTATGGCGAATGTTGCCCCGAATGCCCGTGACAATGCCCACTCGGCAATCGGCACGTTGCTCCAGCATAGGACCTTGTTCGATATGGAGTTCAAAAAAGCACTTGATTTGATGGGTATCAATCACTGGCTGCCCTGAACGAACACGATTCGTATCGACACCACAGGATTGCATCGCTTGAGCTAACGTCATCGTGCCATCGCGGTGCTTTAGCGCAAGGTCATCGGCACTCAGCGCTCCCATCATGGCTAACGAGCCTACATAGGCCTTACCAAAATAAGAACTTTCCTCACACCGCATCACCAACACACGATAATCACGTTCCAATTGGATGTGATGGGAACATAACCAATGCATGACCGTGAGCGCAGCCACAATCCCAGCCAAACCATCGTAATTTCCGCCCTGAGGGACACTATCGGCATGACTTCCACTGACAACCGCTGGTAAGTCACGTCGATTGCCAGGTTTAGTTATCCAGACATTGCCCGCTAAATCGGTATGAATGTCTAAACCCCATGTCTCAACGAGCGTACAAAGGTATTGAATCACCTCGGACTCAATGGGGCCATAACCCTGACGACTCACCCCAAACTCATCTTTCGAGAGGGCTCGTACGTCATCAAAAATCGTTTGAGCAAAGGCGGCTTGCTCAACCATAAAATCTGTTTTATTCACGTTTCATCCACCCCTTTAACAGGGGGAAAAGATTCCTTGGGTACGAGAGGAGTCTCATAATTTTTTATGGGAGACCCACGAAGACACCTCTTCACAATGGAATACTACCAAAGACCTATCAATACCTCTCTCTAGATATCATGCTAAGTTGCCGCTCATTGATTAAACCCAACAATTTAGCCTAGCTTAACCATGTTCTTGTTGCGCATTACTGACTAAACTAAGAAAGTGCACTGGCTTATACGGCCTGAAAGAGAGAAAAACTACAAAATACTTGCTACGGTGAGTATCTAAGGAAGAGAAAATTTGAACTACGGCAATCCCCACCCTTGCCACTACCTCCTCTTCTTCATGCCTTTTCCTCTCGTTTTGGTTCATATAAGCACTTTTAATTACAAATGGGAGAATTTTTTCTATGACCACTCACGATTTATCGGCTTACCACGATCAACTCATCCGCATTCGCCGTACGTTACATACCTTGCCCGAAGAAGGATGGAGTGAGTTCAATACGACCGCACTGATTGTGAAAGAACTTCGCAGTTACGGCTATCAAGTACTGATGGGGACCCAAGTCATTGATCCCAAGAACTGCTTGGGGCGTACGCCTGCCGTTGTCGAAGCGGGGTTGAAATTAGCGCGTGAACGTGGTGTGGATGAGGCGCTCTTAGCGGAAATGCAGGAATTGCCCGGTTGTGTTGGTGTGCTCGACACGGGTCGCCCGGGTCCCACGCTAGCCATTCGCTTTGACATTGACTGCGTACCGGTTAACGAAGCCACAACAGAGAATCATCTTCCGTTCCGTGAAGGGTTCTGCTCTACCCGTCCCGGCTTAATGCATGCCTGTGGTCATGACGCCCACACCTCCACAGGCTTAGCCGTTGCCCATTGGTTTGCCGATCACAAGGACGACATGTGCGGCAAGATTAAGATTTTGTTCCAACCCGCTGAAGAAGGCGTGCGTGGGGCCGCGGGGATGGCAGCCTCGGGCATCGTTGATGATGCCGACTACTTCTTAGCTGCTCACATTGGCATGATGTGTAAGCATGGTGAAGTGTCGGTGGATCCTTATGGCTTTTTGTGCACAACCAAATTGGATGTGACCTATACCGGTCGTCCTGCTCACGCAGGCGTCGAACCGAATGCGGGTCGTAACGCGATGGCTGCGGCTTGTAATGCCTTTGTGCAGTTGATGGGGATTGCCCGTCATGGCTCGGGGATGACACGTGTGAACGTGGGCCAACTCAATGCAGGGGAAGGTCGTAATGTGATCCCCTCAAAGGCGGTCATGAAAATGGAAGTGCGTGGCGAAAACGCCGATATTAATCAATACATGTACGACTCCGCCATGGCGATTATTCAAGGCTGTGCGATGGCGCAAGGCGTGGACGTTCATGTTGAAAAAATGGGTGAGGCCGTTGACCTCAAAAATGATGCGGAGTTGCAAGATGTGTTGCGTAAAGCCGCTGGACGCGTCGAAGGGTTAACCGTTTGTCCTACCCCGCGCAACTTTGGTGGCTCTGAAGACGCCACTATCTTGGCACGCCGTGTGCAGGCCCATGGCGGGAAAGCTGCCTTCTTCGTGATTGGTACCGATCTCCCTTCGGGCCATCATACCGCTACCTTTGACGTCCAAGAAGAGAGCCTAAAAACGGGCTTGGCCCTCTGGACGAGTGCAGTTGACGAAATCTTAGGTCAGCACTAAGCCTTTCAATATAGCCTCTTCCCGAACACCGTATCGGGGAGAGGCTTGTTTTTAAGAGCATTTCCCTGCGGGACTGTGTCCATTAGGTTAGAATATGCCTCTTTCTTGTGACCAACGAGCCTCGATAAGCTCTTGGACACGTACAGATTTTTACTTTATATGTTCTCTGGTACTGATTTACACCTCGGTTGTGTTAATTCCCCAGAGATTATTTCTTTACGACACCGAAAGGATCATCATGAGCGGTCATTCTAAATGGGCTAACATCCAGCATCGCAAGGGACGTCAGGACGCCAAGCGTTCGAATCTCTGGACGAAGCTGGTCCGTGAAATCATTGTTGCGGCACGTTTGGGTGGTGGCGATCCGGACGCTAACTCCCGTTTACGCCTTGCGTTAATTAAGGCTCGTGCTGGTAACGTCCCGAAGGACACGATCACCAACGCGATCTTAAAAGGCACTGGGCAGCTGGAAGGCGTGAGCTACGAAGAAATTCGCTATGAAGGCTATGGGATCAACGGTGCGGCCTTAATGATTGACTGCACGACCGATAACCGTGTGCGCACGGTGGCCGATGTTCGTCATGCCCTCAACAAAAACGGTGGCAACTTAGGCACCGATGGTAGCGTGGCCTTCAACTTCAAGCATGTGGGTGAATTCTTCTTCGCACCTGGACAAACCACGGAAGATGCCGTCATGGAAATTGCCTTGGAAGCCGGTGCAGACGATGTCATTGCGGATGAAGACGGTTCCATCGAAGTGATCTGCGAGGCGAGCGCCTTTGACGCGGTCTCGAAAGCGTTTGAAGCTGCGGGTTTAAATCCGGAAGTTTCTGAAATCACCTATAAGGCCCTCAACGAGGTCAACCTCACTGGCGAAGATGCTGTGAAGATGCAAAAGCTGATCGACGCCCTCGAGGATCTGGATGACGTGCAACAGGTTTACACCTCGGCCGTCTTTGATGATCAAGAGTAATTGAGACAAAAACGCCTCCTTTTTTGGGGGCGTTTTCGTTTTTCATCTATCCCTTTCGCCTACACTATAGCCACTTTACAGAATTCCTTTCTCTTTTCTTTTTGACTCACTCTTTTGGAGCCAACATGAATCTTCTTGTCGTCGGTAATGGGGGGCGTGAACACGCTCTCGCTTGGCGTCTCGCTCAAAGTGATCGCGTACAAACGGTGTACGTCGCCCCAGGCAACGCTGGTACAGCCACCGAACCCAAACTCAAAAACGTTCCAATCACAGACTTGGATGAATTAGCACACTTTGTGCAAAGTAACGCCATTGACTTTACGCTCGTTGGGCCTGAAGCTCCTCTCGCAGCAGGGATTGTGAACAAATTCCGAGCCTTGGGGCTTCCCATCTTTGGCCCCACCAAAGAAGCCGCACAATTGGAAAGCTCGAAGGACTTTGCCAAGGCCTTTATGAAGCGCCATGGCATTCCCACGGCAGACTACGAGTCATTCACCGACCCTGCGCTCGCGCACGCCTATGTCGATCGAAAAGGAGCTCCTATTGTCGTCAAAGCCGACGGACTCGCAGCAGGCAAAGGCGTGGTGGTGGCTCAGACCTTAGAAGAAGCCCATGACGCAATCAACATGATGCTCGAAGGTCACGAATTTGGTAACGCGGGAGCCCGCGTTGTCATTGAAGACTTCCTTCAGGGCGAAGAAGCATCCTTTATTGTGATGGTTGACGGTCAACACGTACTCCCCTTGGCCACGTCTCAGGACCATAAACGTCTACTCGATCAAGATCAAGGGCCCAACACGGGGGGTATGGGTGCCTACTCGCCTGCGCCCGTGGTGACGCCTGATATCCATGCCAAAGTCATGCGTGAAATCATCACGCCTACGGTACAAGGCATGGCGAAAGACGGCATTGTTTACACAGGCTTCCTCTATGCGGGGTTGATGATCAGCCACACTGAAGACGGAACTCCAGTGGTGCGTATACTGGAATTTAACTGCCGTATGGGAGACCCAGAAACCCAACCCATCATGATGCGCGTTAAGAGTGATTTCTCGGTTGTGGTGGAAAAAGCCATTGCTGGAAAACTCGACGAGGCCGAAATTGAATGGGATCGCCGTACGGCCTTAGGCGTCGTGAGTGCCGCCAAGGGCTATCCCTTCCATCCCGAAAAGGGCGCTGCCATTACGCACTTACCAACGAGTACCGACGATCAACACACCTTCCATGCCGGCACCGAACTCGATGCAACCGGCACCATCCGTGTCTCCGGGGGGCGCGTCCTCTGCTCCGTAGGACTTGGGGAAAACGTCGCTTCGGCTCGTCAGGTAGCTTATCAAGCCGTCGAAGAAGTGCACTTTGAAGGAAAACAATTCCGCACTGACATTGGCTACCGCGCACTGACTCGCTAAAACCACTCGCACTCTTCATCCCAGAGCTTGGGCGTTACCTGAACTCCCGCTTCACAGATCCCTATTTTAGGATCCGAGGCGGGAGATTTAC
>CAJJMF010000066.1 GCA_905192805.1 uncultured Sutterella sp.
ACGCCCGTTGTGAGGCCTGTGCATGTTTATTCACCGCTAAAGCGTCCTGTTTGTCGACAAGCCACTGGGCCATTTCCTTCGCGCCGCGTTGCTTTTTAACACCCCCCAGCAGTCGCGACATTAACTCACTGAAACATTACTTACTCACTAAGGTTTACCATGAAGAAAAAACGCCTCATCGAAGCCCTAGCGCTCACCTTCCTTGTCCCCTTAACCGTTCTTGCAGAGACCACTCCTGATCCCATCACGAGTGAAGTGAGTGCGGATGGCAAAACCATCACATTCACGGTTCCTTCCGGTAATTGGCTCAAAGGTTCCAACATTACCGAACTCAACAACGCCCAGTACGAACACATCATTATTAACAAAACCGTAGGGAAGTCCGACGACTATGCCATGTCGGACTTTAGTGGGATGAAGCTCAATACCCCCAACGCGGACTTGACGATCAATGTGACGGCACCAGAAGGCAGTTACTTCAGCAATAGTGACGCCATTAAAGGGAAAAAATGGGAAACCTATATCAACGTTAAAAGCCTGACGGTGAACGTTGAAGGCGCCATTTCGGACGTCTTTAACCCGGACCATGACGGGACACCCGCCCCCAGTACGGTACACGGTGACATGACGTTAACCGTGAATGGGGGAAACGGCATCCGTACGAATGCCTCGAGATTTAACGCCAACCAAGTCAACGAATTCACGGTGGAAGGCAAAACCACGATTCATCTGCTCGATCCCACCTTTGGTACCAATATTCACCAAGCCGCCCTCTATGCAGGGGCAAGTGCTTTTTATAATACGAAGGGAAAAGGGCTCATACACCTCGTAGGGGACACCCATATCATCCTTGACGGTCGCAGTGAAAAAGTTCAACACGCCATTTTCGCTGGGAAAAACGGCAAAATTGAGGTCGCCAATCTGTTAGTCGACGGAGCTGGCGAAGGAAACTACGGCATTCGCTCAGATTTCAGTGGCGCTATTGTGCTTCCCAGGGAGTTTAACAGTAATACGCATGGCACCGAAGTCGTTTTGACGGGAACCGACTATACCTTTGAGATGGGCAAGGATTCCAAGGCCCTCTATGCGAGCGGTGGCTCCTACACCGACGAGACCCAATACGCCAAGATCACAGCGACCGACGATCATGCTATTAATTTGCAAGCCAAAGGGGATGTGGTCGCCGATAACAAAGGGCAAATTCGCCTTGTGATGACGGACGGCTCCCGCATCACGGGGGCAGTGTTGAGTCAGGGAAACGGTAAAACCAACCTTACGTTCGCCAATGACGCCACCATTACTGGCTCCGTCGCGTCTACCACCGCTGGGTTAACGACCATCATTGCCTCCGAAGGCTTTAAGACGGTCGGAAATATTTCGGCGCAAGACCGAAACTCGGTCACAGAGCTTAGCACTGGGAAAAACAGCACGATCCAAGGAGATGTGACCTCCAGTGCCAAGGGCACAACGCGTCTTACGCTCCGTGACAATACCGTGATCGAAGGGCAGGTGACGGCCGATGGGGAGGCCTCCAGCACACAGATCACCGCCGAGAATACTGGGAACTGGAAAGCAAGCATTCGCTCATCGAACACGGCACACACCCAAGTGACGGTAGGGGACAACGTCTCGATCTTAGCCTATGTCCCACCTGCCACTCCCGAACCTACGACCTCGGACGCCACGGCGAGCGACGAGTCCCGCGTATTACGTCGTGTCGCACGGGCTTTAGCGGATGATGCCAGCGCGGAACCCAGCGCCGACGCCAGTGCTGAAGCGGGTGCCGAGACCGTCGAACCCACACCCACGCCCACCTTACATTCGGAGTCGGGCGGCGAGACCACCTTTACGGCGGGTCAGCACTTCCACCTCGAAGGTCCCGTCACCTCACAAGACGAAGGCAGCCTCACGTCGGTGACGGTGGGGGACGATTCCTCGTGGGTGAGTTCAATGACCTCAACCGCCAGTGGCCATATTACGCTCACGGCCGGTAACGCCATGCGTTTAACGGGCACGGTATCCTCAGAGGCCGCGGGCAGTATCACCCACATGGAAGCGGGTGACAACAGTGTCTGGGAAGCGGACCTCACAAGTAATGAGGGAGGCCAAACCCAAGCACAATTGGGTAACGGTTTCTCCTTAACAGGCAATGCCCAGAGTACGGGCGAGGGAAGCCTCACGGAGCTGAGCGCTGGCGAAGCGAGCCAATGGAACGGCACCCTCTTAGCAGACAACGCGGGACAAACACGGGCCACGCTCGGGAACGCCTTCCACTTCACGGGGAGTGCGCAAGCCAGCGGAGCCGGGAGTGCCGTGACTTTGCACTCAGGCGACGCGAGTGTGTGGCATGCTGACTTCGCTGCTCAAGACGCAGGCACGACGGACGCCACGGCGGGAGCCAATACCCTCTGGTTAGGGTCTTCTTCGGTTGCTGCGGAAAGTACGGTGAACGTCACCCTGGGTGAAGCGAGCACGTGGCAGGTCACGACCGACAGTACGCTAACGAATCTCAATGCACCCAATGCCCGCTTGGATCTTTCAAAAAATGCTGTCGGCAATGCCCAGTCAGTGGTGGTAGAAAATACCCTCACGGGGGGCCATGGTACGTTGGTGATGGACTTAAACGATGCTAACGCGGACAACAAGGCAGCTGGCAATGGGAGTGACTATCTCACGGTGAAGGGCGCTGAGAGTACGGGGTCCTATTCACTCGTTTTCTCACCCGAGACGTCGATTGTGCAATTAGCACCCAGCCAAAAACTCTACTTTGCCACCGTCAACGGTTCAGGGCTCACGTTTGGCACGCAAGAAAACCTCGCCATCACCTCGCCCGACTTCCTCTATAGCTACCAGTTAGCGATTGGGAACGAAAGTGAAAACGAGTGGGTGCACTGGTTTATCGCGTCCCAAGGGTCAGCCAAAAACAGCAATACGCCGATTGCTCAGGGTGTGTTGAGTGCGATTGTTCGCTCCGCGATCGATATCGACTGGATGAACCAGCGCCAGGGCGATTCGCGCTACAGTACCGACAACTCAGGTCTTTGGGTCCGAGCCCGCTATCAGAAGACCTCGCTGGATAATACGCTAAGCCTCAAAGCTACGGTCGTGCAAGCGGGTTATGAGCACATCAAACCGATGGAAAACGCCAATCTTCAATTCGGAATTGGGCTTGATTATGCGGACGGCGAAGCCAAACTCACGGGCTACCAAGGGCAAAACGATCTGGATCGCCTTGGGGTGATACTCTACGGTACCTATACGCATGACTCAGGTTGGTATCAAGACACCGTACTGCGCCTCGGTAAAGTCTCGGCCGACTGGACCTATGACGGTTACGGGATTTCGGGCAAGTCGAAGCAATGGTATGGGTCGTTAAGCGTTGAAGGCGGTCGCCGATTCGACTTAAGCCCCACCTGGTATGTCGAACCGCAAGCACAACTGCAATTAAGCCGTGTGTCGGGGCAAAGCTACCAGACCAACTATGGCGTAGGCGTCGTGCAGGACGGCACCACGAGCCTGATTGGGCGCTTGGGTGTTCGGGTAGGCAAAGACTGGCTCAGTGAAGACGGTGCATTACGCAATGCGCTATACCTACGTGCCGATCTTCTGCGTGAATTCGCGGGCGAGGAAAGTCTCACCCTCACGGGTAAAGATCGCTCGTTGTCGGTGGAAACCTCAGGGCATCGGACCTGGTTTAACCTCGGGGCAGGGATGAATTGGGCGGTTACGCCACGCTGGAAGCTCCATACCGAAGTGAACCGTCAATGGGGCAATGGATTGCGCGATGCATGGCTCATTAACGGAGGCATGCGCTACGCGTTCTAACACTTGCGCAGTGAATCACTGAGACGAGGGGAGTTGGGATGTAAATCTCGACTCCCTGTTTTCATTGGGGAAAAAACGAGGACATCTGCCAAGTAAAGAAACTGAAAAGAAATGAAGGCGCTCTTGGTTGGATTTTGATGGGACCTACGCACCGTACCAACTTGGCAAGACGCCTTCAGTGCACCATGCGTCGTCCTCAACCCTGCGTGCTCCCCCCGTCTGGGAATTTCACCCTCCGGTTTAGGTAGACAATCGCGGATCTGAACCAAAGGTCAGACCAACTCTTGGCGCTTAACTGTCTTTAGTTTAGATTGGCATCACTATCACTGTCAGCGATTGCTTTGCCATTCGAACGTCTGAATGCGTTTTGGGGCGTCAACGTGTAACCGCTCCGCCCCAAAACGAACAGTAAACCGCTATTGCCGCTTAACGGTGCTCCTCGCAAAACGCTAAGAAACGTTCACGCCACACGCCAGGGTAATCAAAGACGCCCAACTGTTTTTTCCCTTCCACGCGCCAAATTTCACGCTGTTCGGGGGCTTCTTTCACGACGCGATCCGATTCCTTTTCGGGAACTTTTTGGTCTCTTGTCGGCACCACAATCGCAAGCGGCATCCGCAACGTTTTCAATTCCTCAATGGGATCTATTAGGGTATCGGGCAACATCGCTGCACAGAAGTGCCCCACACCTGGCCCATAGCGGTGCAGCATCCACCCTTTGTAGCTCGCGATCAACGATTCCAGCACCACCGCCTTAAAGCGCTGGGGATTCGCCTTCGCAAGACTCACCGCCGCGCAGGCTCCCATCCCTTGCCCAAAGAGATAAAGGGGGAGTCCTTCGCATTCGGGACGCTTCAGTAGCGCTGCGAGCGCCACGCGCGCATCGGCTTTAATGCCTTCAATACTAGGTTGCCCCTCACTCAAACCAGCCCCGTGGTAATCAAACATCATCACGTGGTAACCCGAAGCCACCAGCCACGCAATTTGTGGCAAGTGAAACATCATGTTGTGTAAGGTGGGTGGGCAATACAAAATCACCCCCTTGGGTTTGACGGGATTCGTGGGACTCGCCACCCCCTCTGGGGAAGCGGCCGGGAGAAAAGCAAAACTCAAGGGACTGGCCCCGTCCACTGGAAGCATCCCAACTTCGCCCGTGAGCCCAAAGTGCTCAAAGCGCCAATAGCGCCGTGCGGTGCATTCAAAAAAGAGCCCTTCAATCGTACGACGGATAAATGACATGTCGTGTTGCCCCTCTCGCTAGGCTAAATATTCATCGACCCAGCGCTTACGCTCGGCCATCTCTTCCACATAGAGCTGACTAAACCACTCGACGAAGTTACGCACGCGGCGCTTTTTCATGGCTTCTTCGGTCACGAATAAGCACATCGTCGTGGTCGGGCGGTGCCAGCGTCGCATCACCGGAACGGCTTCGCCTGCACGCAAGACTTCGTAGAAGTAGGGCAGGGCCAAATCCGGAATCACACCTGCGCCCAAAACGAGTGCGTCACGCGCATCGAGTTGGCTATTAAAGCGTGTCACATTGGCCCAGCGGAGTCGCTCCGATACACCCTCTGAGACCAAATGCTCGACGATAGTGCGTCCCGCTAACTGCAACAAAATCCCCGTGTGGTGAACACAGTCCGCCGGGGACTTAGGCTCCCCGTGACGTTGGAGATAGACGGGCGACGCGCACGCATAAAAGGGAATCTGACAAAGCGTAATCGACTGAACCCCTTCGGGAAGGGGGTTTTCGGACGCGTAGCGAAGCACCATATCATTTTCGATCCCTTTGAGGGAGCGCATGAAGTTGTCGTTCCCATCAATGAGGTCCGCGAGCTCAAACTGCACCCCAGGGTGTTCCCCTAAATAGCGCACAATCGCTGGCGTAATGGTGTTGTGGCGTGCGCCCGCCGTGGAGGCAATACGAATGACCCCGGCATCCGCATCCACATCTTCACTAATTTTCTCCAAGAGGTGTCGCTGTAGTCCAAGCATCTGCTCGGCCACCTGGCAAAACTCCCGTCCTTTCTCAGTCAATTGCATTGGGCGCGTCTCGCGATCAAACAAAGGCGCACCTAATTCCTCTTCCATCTGCCGTAAACACCGAAACACGTTCGTGGTTTCCAGCCCTAATTTCTCTCCCGTCACTTTGGCCGACCCGGTACGGGCCACACTCGTGATGATGCGATAGCTTTCAAGATTATCGATTTTTCGCATAGTAGATATGATCAATTTTGATAGCGGTCGATCCAATTATAGACTTTACCCAAGGGACTTAGTTATTAATAATTACCCGCAAGGAAAGACTTATGGTTGGTTTTTCTTTCAATCGATTTTTGTACGCTAAAACCGTTCAATATCGATTGGGGCACAAGGGTGTGTTCAGGGGGTGTCTGTTCACACACTTGTGACCGATCACCGGTCAGTGGACTGATTCACCCCCCGCCAATCGGTTCACTTGGTCTCAACCTTCTACTATGGAGAGAAACGCCCGTTTCACGAGGAAGGACCACCTTCCCAAGTGGGTGTTCAAACAATCGCTATGTCTACACTGTTCTGGATTGAGCTCGTGATTATGCTCGCATGCATTTTCATTGGTGCTCGCTTTAATGGCGTTGGCCTCGGTATTTGGGGTGGCGTCGGTTTGTTTATTTTGAGCGTGTGCTTTGGTGTGGTGCCCACAGCGCCTCCCGTTGACGTGCTCTTGATTATTTTGGGTGTGGTGACCGCAGCCGCGACGATGGACGCCGCGGGTGGGATCGACTTCTTGGTGTCGGTCGCGGAAAAGATCATCCGCTCCAACCCGAAGCAAATTACGATTTTGGCGCCGCTCGTGACGTGGCTCTTCACGTTCTTAGCCGGTACCGGTCACGTGGTGTATCCGTTACAGCCCGTGATCTATGAAGTGGCGATGTCCGCGGGGATCCGTCCGGAACGTCCGATGGCCGTCGCGACGATTGCCTCGCAGCAGTCGATTACCGCGTCGCCCGTGTCGGCCGCTACCGCTGCCATGTTAGGCATGTTTGGTGCCTACCACTTCACGAACTTTGGCTTAACCGACATCCTCTTGATCTGCGTGCCTTCGACGCTCTGCGGTGTGATCGTTGCCGGTTTAATCTCGATGCGTTTAGGCAAGGACTTGGCTGACGATCCGGAATTCCAGGAACGTGTGAAGGCCGGTCTCGTGAAGACCAACGGTTCGATTGCCACCCGTGAAATCCCCAAGACCGGTAAGCTCTCCGCTATCGTCTTCTTGGTGTGCGTGGGTATCGCCGTGGCAGCTGGGTTGGTGCCCGCGTTACGTACGCTCCCGGGTGCGGAAAAGCCGCTCGGTATGGCGACCGTCTTGGAAATCTTCATGTTGGTTAACGCGGCCGCCATTTTGGTGACCTGCCGTCCGCAAGTCGACAAGATCGTGTCGACCCCGACGATGCGTGCTGGTGTCGTGGCCATGATCGGTATTTTCGGCTTGGCTTGGTTAGGTGACTCGTTTGTGGGTGCGCACAAGGCTGACTTGATTGCGGCCGTGGGTGACATTGCTAAGGCGATGCCCTGGACCTTCGCGTTCGTGCTCTTCTTTGTGTCCGTGCTCCTTTACTCGCAGGCCGCAACGGCCCGTGCGGTGATGCCTTTAGGCGCTGCCTTAGGGATTCCGTGCCAGACCTTGATCGCCATGTTCCCGGCGGTGAACGGTTACTTCTTCATCCCGACCTATGGCTCCTTGGTGGCTGCCATCGCGTTCGACGGATCCGGTACGACCCGCATTGGTAAGTTCGTGTTGAATCACTCCTTCATGATCCCGGGCTTGGTGGCAACGATTGTCGCCGTGGCCGTAGGTCTGGGAATCTCGAGCATCCTTTACTAAAAACAAAACGCTTGCCTCGTGCGTAACGAGGTAAACCACCCATTAAGGAGCGAACGATGACTCAATCGTTCGCTCCTTACTTTTTTTGGGGGAAGCCCTCGGGGAAACGTGAGCCCGTTGCCGTTAGGGGTTGAGGAGCGTGACGCTCAATAGGGGGAGGGGGACCTCAGGGGGCGATTGAACGGCGAGCGTCACTGTGAGCGTAGCGACGTGTTCGCTCAATGGCGTCTTCGTCAACGGCGCCACGTCGACCCCCTCAGGCGCATCGACGAGCGCCCCTAAGAGCGCCGTACTCACGTGATCCACCCAAGGGGCAAGGTGTGGTTCGCTCGCCAGCACCAGGACTTCGGGAAGCCCCAGATCCCGGTAACCTTCACTTAACAGAAGCGTTAATCCGTGATCGTGCTCACGCACATGACGAATCGTGAGTGGGAGGAGCGATAGCTTTTCGGTGTCCTCTAATGTATGGGTATTTGTCGTGTGCCACTCCGGTAAAGTTTGATCGTCACTACACGTAATTCGTGTGAAGCGATAGGTCCCTATCACTGCACCCAGAGGGGTTGTTGCGGGCACGGTGCGATCACACCCGCCCACGGCCCGCACCCAGTCCGTGAGTCCCAGCGCATCTCGGTAGGCCGTGCGGGTTTCTGGGCTCACCCGTTCGCGTAACGCCCGAAGCAGCGTCTCGAGCGAATAGGGGGTCTCCACGCGCAACCCGCGATCGGCTAACCAGTGTAGCGCCTCCTTCTGGGTACGCCAAGCGGGCGCAGGAGCGCTCGCCAGGACACGCACGGCAAGGTGCGCGTGATGACGTTCAAACGCCTCCACGAGGCCTTTATCCTCGGGGTCATCGATCAACTGAATCACCTCATTGGGGACCCGAACGGGAAAAGAACGCAGAGCGAAAACACTCGAGCCATTCCCCACCAACACGAGCCCTTCGGCTCGGGCATGTTGAGTGTGCTCAGGCGTGAGCACCGATTCGGGCGTGAGGACGCTCCATGGGGCGGACCTCCCCACAGCCAGCGCGCTCACCCGTTCAGTGACGTCGCAAAGCCACTCGGGGGTTAACGTTATCGGGGCGTCCACGAGGACTTTGGCCCCCAGTGGGGACCACGCGAGCGCACCTTCGTTCGGTGTGGGGCGTCCTGACGCCGGATGAGCCTCGGACGGTGCCGCCTGTGGGCGATCAATGAGTCGAACGGGTTGAGCGCCGGGAAAGAGCGTTGTGAGGTAAAGCCGACTCACGTTCGCCCAGTCTGACGTGCTAAACACGCGTCGAAGCGCGGTCACTGTCCTCTCAAAGTCGTCCGTGAGTAAGGCCATGAGCCACCCATAGGTGCTCTCTGCCATCCCGAGCGCGATGGCTTCACTCTCTTCGGCTAAGCGTTGGAGATCGTCCCAGCGAGCGTCTTGCGTGCGCTCTGGGGCGGCCGCCTCGGGGATAACTAAGAGAAACGGCACCCACCCGTGATCCAACCGTTGAACCACAGGCGCATCTTCACCCAGTGGGCCCTCAAAACGACCCAATCCTTCAGAAAGAAGGCGCGTGAGCCACCCCTCCGTGATGAACCCGTGACGCGACGCATGGGGGAGGCCAAAAAACGTGAGCGACTCCTCTGCCGACACAAAAGGATTACGCGTGCGTTGCTGGATGGCCAGGAGCGCGTTCCAGTCCGTTTCGCATGACGTCCCTGACGTGGTGTCTACGCTGACTGGGAGAGGAGGCAACGTGATCGGCCTCGCCTCGGTCAAGGGGACACGTTCTCCGAGCGTTGGCGACACGAGGCGCTCAGCCCCCGTAACTTTGATCGTTAACGGAAAGTCGATGTGTTGCCAAAGGGACGCCATAAGTTCGTCACGTTCGCGTGCTTTCTCGACGTCGTAAGTGTCTGGCTGTAATACCGTCCGTTCGTACAACAACCCTAAAAGGAGAGTCGCGTAGTGGCGTTTTTCCATGAGTCGCTCGAGACTCACAGCATCAAGCAACCGATCGTTTGTGTTCGTCTTTGGCAAATCGCCTTGTGGCATGGACATACTCCCATGAAGCGGTTCGGAAGAGTTCCCTCGTTGACTACGAGCGTCGAGCCGAGTCACTCTGTCCGTCATCTTACGACAGAATGACCAGCGCTCCATCGTTTTACGCCACGTTATCCATTCACTTGTCCTCTCCTCGCCCAACAGCCCTAGCGTAGCGAGCTTACTTTTACGAACGTCAACCAATAGCGCTCACCGAGCACACGATCGTCCTTGTGCGGGAGGCTCGTTTCGACACCATCACCACTTCCTTGGCTTGGCTGCGGTGTCAAAATCCGGTAGTGAAGTGCTATCCCGAGGGCCCGCTCCACCTTGTCGAGCGCCTCCATGAACGCCGTGTTATCCCAGCTGAGCACCTCCCAATAAAGAACGTGACGGTCAATTCCCCGTCCCACCATGTGCACCACATTACGACCTGCGTACTGAAGCAGTGTTTGGGTCACGTCATCCAAAAGACGTTGAGCGTCACTTGGCATCACGTCCGAATGCTCAGCCTTTGCGTTAAGTCCTAACAGGACGCGTCCCACCACAACGCCCTGGCGCGTCCAATACGCTAATGCCACGGGATCTATCCCGTCGTGATAAGTTCCTCGAGTCTTGTCATCACGTGCACCCGTCTGGTCGTTGGGCTCAGGGGGCGCTAAAAACGCCACCCTCGGATCGCATGAGGCATCGTGAGTAAGGGCGTCAATATCTTTGAGTACTGCCCCAAACCGCGTAGGAAAAAGACGTGCCACCTCACTGAGTCGATACGTCTTCACGCCCTCTTTGACCGATGGCTCGAGTCGGATACTCGCGACATAATATTGTCGCGTTGCCTCCCCGAGCGCAAAATTCAGGAATTTGAGGAGCATGCGGTCGATATACGCTTCGTTGCTCATATAGCGACGGCATAGGCAACCGCGTTTTTCATCCCACTCTTTCTCGTAGTCGTCATCAATTGACACATCCGGGTCATACGCTTCAAACCATACCCAGTCATGAAAGGTCACGTGGCAACGCCGATAACCCCGCTCGGCATCAAAAAACCATGAGAAAGATACCCGACAGTCCTCAATGGGGCATTGATTGAGCTGAAACCCCTCAAACGCCATCGGTGGGCGACCAAAATACACGTCCCAGCGTGTCTTAACTGAGGGTGGTAGCATTCGTTTAATGTAGGCAAGGTGGGCGGGAGAATATTTTCCTTCGGCAAGCGGAAAGATGAGCATGGGTTTATCACGCTCGGCATCGACATACACTTCTAAGTTGAGTTCCCAAACCATATCCGTCAAGATAGCAAGGAAAACAGAGAGACTGTCCTCAAACGGATCCTCCTCTAAGTGCTCACTAGGGCTCTCATCGAGCAGAGTGTCATCGCCAAATGTAACGTTCTCCTCAAAGGGGGTTTCTTGTGTCCTTTCGGCTACCTGACCGTTGACCCACCACTGCTTAACGAGAAAGAGTTTCGCCGTGGTGTCGGACGCTACAGACGCGCGAAACGAAGCCAGAAACCTTTTTTCATTCCTCAAAAAGGCCTGCCACACCAACGCTATGCGCTCTTTAAACGAATAACGGGGCTCTATCGTACGAACCTTAGCGCGCACGGACTTCACCGACGCGCTGGTGGGCGCATTGCGACGCGTCAGCGCGAGAGCCTTGTGAAAGTAGTAGAGGGCCCGTTTCGGTTGTCCACCGAGTTGATAGAGTTCACCCACCCGTTCGTACCAGCGAGCATTGCCCAAGGTGAGGGGCGTTCCCTCAAAGGGTAGCAACACCTCCAACGCTTTTTGCGTTAACGCGTATGCCTCCACACTGTCAAGCTCACTTTGATAGGCCAACAGTAGGTATGCCTGACTCCACTCCCAATAGTGTTCGTACGTCATCTCCTCTTGGGGTAGCGCAGC